>JAYUAL010000057.1:0-29865 GCA_043741355.1 Gemmatimonadales bacterium
CATATCGTGCCTCGCGAGCGCGGGTCTCGGTGGCGTCGGGTCCCAGCTCGAGCCGGGTCAGGTGGGCCGGAAAACCGAAGGCTGCCGCGGCCACCCGCACCGATTCGGCGACCGTGGCGCTCTGGGGATGGATGCCGTGGTCCGCATGGGCGACATGCAACACCAGGCCCGAGCCGGCGGGGGAGCGGGACAGGAGATCGAGCAGCGCCAGGGAGTCGGGGCCGCCCGACACCGCGACGAGTGCCACACCACGAGGTAGGCCGAGTGCGGCCAGATGCCGGTCAAATCGCTCTTCGAGATTCACCGGCCCTCGAACGGCTCCATGTGCACCAGCACATCCTGCACGCTCGGCACCGCGGAGCGAATAGCCCGCTTCACCTTACCGCTCAGGATGTGGGCATCGTGCAGCGAAAGCGAGGGCTCGGCCTGCACGTGGACCTCGAGGAGAAAGCGGGTGCCGCTCTTGCGCGCCTTGAGCTTCTCGGTGGCCAGCACTCCTTCGACGCCATGGGCAGCCGTATCGACCGCTCGGAGCATCTCTGCGCTGGGCGAACGATCCATCAGTTCCTGTACCGACGGGCGCACGATCGCGATGCCGTTGTAGAGAATCAGCGCCGAGGCGAAGAGCGCGGCCCAGGCATCGGCGGTCTCCCAGCCCGGGCCGCCCAGCAGGGCGATGGAAATCCCGACGAAGGCCGCGGCGGAGGTGATCGCGTCGGCGCGGTGATGCCACGCGTCCGCCTTGACCGCATGGCTCCCCAGATCGTCTGCACTCTTGTTCACCACCCTGAAGAGGATCTCCTTCACCAGTACGACCAGCACCAGGATGACGAGCGTGAACGGCGCGGGAGCGTGGTGGGGAGTCAGGATTTGCCGGACCGCTTGAAAGGCGATCCCGATCGCGGCGCCCGCCAGCACGAGCCCGACGATCATCGCGGAGATTGCCTCGGCCTTGCCGTAGCCGAAGGGATATCGGTCGTCCGCATCGCGGGCGGCAACCCGGAGGCCCCCCCAGACGATCAGCGAGGAGAAGAGATCGGCCATGGATTCCACGGCGTCGGCGATCAGCGCGTAGGAGTTGCCGAGCACCCCAGCCACCAGCTTGACGAGCGCGAGGACTCCGTTGGCCAGGAGCCCGAGCTGCGCCAGCCGGATGCCCCGATTCATGCGCCGGTCACTTGCGCCGGAGCCGGGTCTCGAACAACTCCAGAATGCAGCGGTAGAAATGGCAGGCTCCGGCGCATCGATCTCTCGGCGGTGTGATTGGGACCCAACACTGGTCAGGGACTCAGGCGCTCCAGCACCCAGGCCCCGTCGGCGGCTCGCTTGTATCGGATGCGGTCGTGCAGCCGGTCGGGACGGCCCTGCCAGAACTCGTATTCCTCGGGGATCACCCGCACGCCGCCCCACCAGGCCGGGCGCCCGATACCCCCATCGGCGTGCCGGCTCGCGGCCTCGGCCCAGCGGGTTTCGAGTTCGGCCCGGCTTTTCACCACCTGGCTCTGATGGGAAACCCAGGCGGAGAGCCGGCTGCCCTGGGGACGGGACATGAAATAGGCGTCCGACTGGGCGCCGGCGATCGGTTCCGCACGGCCCACGATCCGGGCCTGACGCTCGAGTTCGGCCCACCAGAATACCAGCGCGGCCCGCGGATTCGCGGCGAGCTCGGCGCCCTTCCGGCTCCGTGAATCGGTGAAGAACACAAAGCCGTGATCGTCACAGCCCTTGAGGAGCACCATGCGGGCGGAGGGAAATCCGTCCGGCGTAGCCGTGGCCAGCGTCATGGCGTTCGGCTCGGGCAAGCCGGCGTGCACGGCCTCATCGAGCCAGGACAGAAACTGCTTGAGCGGATGACGCTCGACCGAGCGCTCGTCGAGTTCGGCCCTGGCATAGGCCTTCCGCAGGTCGGCCAGGCTCATCGCGGTCGCGCCGCGCCGGGCCACGGCCCGGCGCCGTCCTCCGGGAGGTTCATGTCGGCCTCCTCCTCTTTGAAAATGACGAAGCCCCGCGCCTGATACGCGGACAGCGCGACCGGATGATCGAGGGTGCAGGTATGGACCCAGACCCGTTGGACTCCGGCCCTCATCGCAAAGGCCCGATGCACCGCCTGGGTCAGCAGATACCCGCTGAGTCCCTGTCCGGTGAATGACGGCAGCAGCCCAAAATAGACGATTTCGACACTGCCGCCCTGCTGTGCCTCCAGCTCGAAGTAGCCGGCCGGCGTGCCCGACTGGTATGCCACCCAGGTTTCCACCTCGGGTCGGGAAAGCCACGCCATCCACTCGGACCAGGTCCAGCCCAACCGGTCGTTCCAGTAGTAGTCCCCCCCCACCGCGGTATAGAGAAAGCGACTGAGCTCGGGACTCGGCTTTCCGGCCTTGATCAGGATCAGGTCCATCGGCACTCCGGTCGATGGCTTGAGCGCCGCGGGCGAGCGCAGCTCGAGATGGGTGGTCTTTACCCTGGTCATGGCGCCGAGTGAGCGGGAAGCACGACGCCACGGCATTCGCCGAAGCCGATCCCGGCGAATCCCTCGCGCTCGCAGCGACCGCTCAGTCCGATTTCATCGCCGTCCTCCAGGAACCGCCGTACGGCGCCGTCCGGCAGGGTCAGCGGCTCGGTGCCGCCCCAGGTCCGTTCCAGCAGGCAGCCCCGGGTCTCCTTCTCCGGCCCGGAGACCGTGCCGCTGCCGAGCAGGTCGCCGGGGCGAAGGTTGCACCCGTTGCTGGCATGATGGGTCAGCAGTTGGGCCACGGTCCAGTACATGTTGGTGAAGCTGCCCAGGCTCACCCGAAGCGGTTCCATTCCTGCTTCGCGCATGCGAGCGGAGGAGAGCCGGACGGTGAGCTCGATCCCGAAGCCGCCGCTGTCCCGGTCGGCGGCGGAGTCGAGATAGGGGAGTGGCGCGGGGTCGCCCTCGGGGCGAGGGGTGCGAGGCACCCGAAAGGGCTCCAGCGCGTCGGCGGTGACCACCCAAGGCGAAACGGTAGAGGCGAAATTCTTCGCAAGAAAGGGCCCCAGCGGCTGATACTCCCAGCGCTGTACATCACGGGCGGACCAGTCGTTCAGCAGCGAGAGGCCGAAGAGATGGTTTTCCGCCTCGTCGATCGGAATGCTTTCTCCCAGGGCATTTCCGCTTCCCACCCAGGCCCCCACCTCGCACTCGTAGTCCAGCGCCCGGGTTGGCGCCCGCACCGGGGCAGGTGCCTGGTCGTCCTTGAGCTGACCGACCGGGCGCCGTACCGCCGCACCACTCGGCACGATGGACGAGGCCCGTCCGTGATAGCCGACCGGAACCCACTTGTAGTTGGGCATCAGGGGCTGCTCGGGGCGGAACATGCTCCCGACGTTCGTGGCGTGATGAATCGATGCGTAGAAATCGGTGTAATCGCCGATGGCGCAGGGGAGCAGCATCTCGGCCCCGTCCATCGGCACCAGGTACGCGGCCAGCCGCTGCTGGTCCGGCGAGTCGGCGCGCAGCGCGGCGTGTACCGCGCGCCGGAGCTGCCGCGCGGCAGGCCGGCCCAGCGCCATGAGCCGGTTCAGCGGCGGATCCGAGAGGGCGGCGAGAATCGCCGGGTCCAGCGGTCCCAGCTCGTCGGCTGCGGAGGCGCGGCCGAGATCGAGGATATCGCCCCCAATGGCCACCCCGATCGAGCCGGTTTCCGGAGCGCCCTTCCGGCGAAAGACACCCAGAGGAAGGTTTTGAATCGGGAAGTCGGTGTCCGGCTTCCCGGCCGAGGCCACCCAGGAGCGAACCGTCGAATCGTGGGTCTGATCGAGCCGCCGGCTCACCGTCCGCTCCACGCCGGAAGTTCGTCGAGCGGCTCGCTGAAGGAACAGGAGCCGAACCCATGAAAGAATTGGTTCCGCATCCATCCCAGGGCATCGCCATCGAAACGAAGGTCGTGCCACAGCAGCGCGTCACCGTTGAGCGTGAACGAAGCGATCTCGGATTCGAGCAGGGCCTCCCGCGCGAGGGTCCGGTCTCCCCCGCGCCAGAGAATCGCGGAGGCGATCATCAGATTCAGGTAGCCATACGTCACACCGGAGGGCCCCCCCGGCGTGGCCGTGAGGGGATGCAGGCCGCGCACCGGATGGTGCAGCCCTGCGGTGGCCTTGAAGGGGAGCCTCCGCCGCGCCGCGCCTTCGAGGAATGCGATCAGGCGCTCCTGGGTGGGGATCGCTTCGGGGCTGCTGCCCCCGGTGCGTACCTTGGCGAAGGCCCCTCCTCGGGAGATTTCGTCCAGCGCGGTGGCGGTGCCGTCGCCCAGTGCAACTACCTCTACATACCGGACCCAGCGGACCGGAATCGCGGCCAGCACCCCCCGAATTACGCTGTCGGTTGCGGCCTTCACCTCGACGGCATCCACTCGCGCGCCATTCAGGGTGCATTCCCGGTTGAAAGTCTCGATGGCATCGACATCGTCGGCGGTGGCGGCGCCGATGAGCGCGGTGAGGGGAATGAGCTGCGCGGCGGTGCCTGGGTCGGCCCGGGCCTCCGCGGCGAGCGCTCCGAGACGCGAGGCGGGCACCACGAAACGGCCCAGCGCCCAGGCATCGGGGGAGGCGCGGTGGTCCAGGTAGCGGGCCACCGCGGTCGCCATGTCCAGCTCGGCGGGGGGAAAGAGGCCGGCGTAGTCGATCGCCCCGCTCAGCAGGGCGCGCACAACCGGCGGGATGGATGTAGAGCGTGAAGTCACGCCCGAATAATAGCGTCACCCTCTGCCGGAAAGCGGGCCAGGGCGAAGGGGCTCAAGTCGAGCGACGGCTGCCCGTCGAGGGCCAGATCCGCCAGCGCCTCCGCGATCGCGGGGGCAAACTTGAAGCCGTGGCCCGAGCAGGGGCTGGCCAGGATGACACGGGGATCGAGCGGGGACCGATCGATCAGAAAATCGCCGTCGGGTGTGTTGGTGTACAGGCACACGGCGCTGGCGCGCAGCGGTCCGTTCAGCAGCGGGGTGCGTTTCGCCATGACGGCGCGGAGGGGGAGTACCTCCTCGGCGAGGACCTCGCGGCGGACCCTCTCGGCAGACGTGGTCTCGCCCTCGTGATGGGTCGCCACCTTGACGCCATCGCCGAGATCGGGAAAGCCGTAGAAGTAGCGCTCCGGCGCCCATTCCCACATGAAGATCGGCATGCGTTCGGGGGTCACCAGCTCCGGGTCGCGGACCGGGTCGAACCAGAACAGCGGCTGCCGCGCGACCCGGAGCGGCAGTTCGGCGCCCGAGAGCTCGGCGGCCATCCACGCGCCCGCCGCCACGACCAGGCGCCCGACCTGGTAGCTCCCCCGCGCAGTGACGATGGTGATCGTCCCGCCTCCCCGCCACTCCAGCACCGGCTCGTAGTAGTTGAGCACCGCCCCGGCCGCCGCGGCCAGCTCGAGTGCCGCCTCGATGCACCCTTCGGGCTGGAGCACGCCGGCCCTGGGCTCGTACAAACCCGCCTCGTTCTCCGCCGGGGCGAACACCGGGAACCGGCGGCGGACCTCGGCGGCGGAGAGCTCCTCGTATGCCAGGCCGTGCTCCAGCGCGCTTTGTCTTGCGCCGGCCACCAGGGTGCCGTCGGGAGGGCCCAGCATGAGCCCGCCGGTGGTCACCAGCAAGCGGCGCCCACTGTCCTTCTCCAATCGGGCCCACAGCCGGTAGGCGCGTTGCACGAAGGGTACGTACAGTGAGTGCTCGAAATAGGCCTCCCGGATAATGCGGCTCTTGCCATGCGAAGAGCCGAGCTCATGGGGCGGCCTGAAGCGGTCGAACCCGATGACGCTTCGGCCCCGGCGGGCCAGCTCCAGCGCCGTCATGCTGCCCATGGCGCCGAGTCCCACGATTCCGACGTCGTATGCGGTCACGGTATGATTATCCTATGGGCATGGCCGACGGCGGCGCAACCTACGGAATCATCGACCTCCAGCACATGGGGCGGCTCGAGTCCGTGGGCGCCTGCCTGTTGGAGACCAGCGACGGCCCCGTGATAGTCGACCCCGGTCCGGCCTCCACCCTGCCCGCGCTCCGGGCCGGTCTGGCGGAGCGAGGGTACGAAGTGGCCGATCTCTCCGCGTTGCTCCTCACCCATATCCACCTGGATCACGCCGGAGGCGCCGGTACGCTGGCGCGGGAGAATCCGCGGCTGGGGGTCTATGTGCATGCGCTGGGAGCCCCGCACGTGGCGGATCCCTCGAAGCTCCTGAAAAGCGCCACCCGGCTGTATGGCGACCGGATGGACGAGCTCTGGGGCGAAGTCGCGCCGGTGCCCTCCGAGCGGATTCACGGGTTGAACGGCGGGGAGGAGCTGATCCTGGGCGGACGGGAGATTGAAGTTGCCTATACGCCGGGACACGCCGCGCACCATGTGAGCTACTTCGAGCCGGCATCCAGCGTGGCCTTCGTGGGAGACACCGGTGGGTTGATGAGCCCGCGACTGCCCTGCGTGCTCCCGGTTACGCCCCCGCCCGAGTTCGACCTCGAGGCATGGCTCGGCTCGATCCACCGGATCCGGATGTGGCAGCCCCGGGAAATCGTCCTGACCCACTATGGCCCCTCGGCGGAGCCCGAGCATCACCTCGAGGAGCTTCGCTCCGCCATTCTGGTCTGGGCCGAGTACGCGCGCGACAGCCTCTCGCAAACCGGCACCGATCCGGACCGGATCGGCTGGTTTGTCCGGCAGCTCGAAGTATGGATCGAGGGACGGGTCGCGTCCGAACGGGCCCGCAAGTTTCTGGACGGCGCCGGCCCGGAGGCATGCTGGCAGGGACTGGTGCGCTACTGGAGAAACCGGCGCGAGCGCCTCCCTTAAGGCAGCACCCGGATCTTGATGTTCCGGAACGCCACCGGATTGCCGTGCTCCTGCAGCCCGATATATCCCCGCCTGGCCCTCCCATACTCGGACCACTTGGCAAACTTGCTCTGATCCACCCTCGCCTGCCAATCGGCGCTGCCCAGCACATAGTCCGCCATCTTCACGCCATTGAGCCAGTGCACGACACGGTCTCCATCCACCAGGATTCGCGCGGTGTTCCACTGGCCCAGCGGTTTGACCGCGCCGCGAGGCGCCGGGTACAGGCCGTAGGCGGCGCCGGCCGAGGTGAGCTGAGACTTGCCGTCGGGGTGGACGTCGTCATCGAGCACCTGCATCTCGGGTCCGCTGAAGTAGATCTGATCCAACCCCTCCGTCGCGCGATAAAAAATGCCGCTGTTGCCGCCCGGGGTGGTGAGCTTCCACTCCAGCGAGAGGTCGAAGTTTCCAAACTGCTCTTCAGTGACGATATCGCTGGCCTGCGCTACCCGGGTGAGCGCCCCGTCCACTACTTGCCACCCCGCCGGCATGCCCGAGCTGCGGTAGCCACGCCATCCCCCGGTAGTCCGTCCGTCGAAGAGCAGCCGCCAGCCCGCCTGCTGCTCGGCCGGCGTCAGCGTGTTAGGTGCGGCGGTCCGGGATGGCATTCCGCTCTCGGGCGAAGGTGGCGCCCCGGCGGAGGAGCCGCAGGCGGCGAAGACCGGCACGAAGAGAAACAGGGTTCCCGGCTTCATTCAGACGCTCCACCCGGCGCGGTACTCGCGGGTCAGATATTGATTGGCCTCGGGCACATTGGTGACTTGCATCCGCTCGGCGTCGTAGAGGATCTTGCGCCCCTGCCCGGTCCGGAGCGCCACAATGCCGAGGAGCATGACCTCGGTGAGCCGGGCCGCGTATTCGATGGGCGAGCTGGCCACCGCCTGGCCCTTGCACGCCGCCACCCAATTGAGCTCGTGACTGCGCTCGATCCGCGGCAGGGTCTGGGGCACCGCGGCGGTCTGCTGCATTAATGCGTCGGGGAAGAGCCGCGGCTTGGAGCCGTAGGTCTCGTGCATCAGGATGCCCTTCTCCCCGATGAAGATCACTCCCCCTTCGCGATTGAGCTGCAGGTCGTCCGGCAGCTCCGGCGGTCGGGGCGGCATCAGGCCGCCGTCATACCAGCTCATCCGGACCGGTGGGGCGGCCTCCCGCGCCGGGAACTCATAGTGCACCGTCATGGCCTGCGGATAGGTGACCGGCCTTTGGCGCGAGCCGCCCCAGGGTGTCGAGGTAGCCTCTATGCTAGTGGGAGCGGTGAGGCCGAGCGCCCAATAGGGGTGATCCATGAGATGGGCACCCATATCTCCCAGGGCGCCGACGCCGAAGTCGGTCCAGCCGCGCCAGTTGAACGGGTGATACACGGGGTGGTAGGGAATGTCCTCGGCTACCGGCCCGAGATAGAGGTCCCAGCGAAGGCCTTCCGGAACCGGGTAACTCCCCATCATCGCCGCGGCGGTGCGCTCGTTGATCGCGCGCATGCCCCAGGATGGTGGAGAGGGAGGTACGCCGGCAGGCGGCACGGGCGGTGCGGCGGGACGCGGGATTCCCTGGGGCCAGATGGGACGGTTGGTCCAGATATGCACCTCGCGCACCGGACCGATGAGGCCGGCCTGGACCCATTCGTTGATCAGGCGGGCATCGTTGCTGGAGTGGCCCTGATTGCCCATCTGGGTCACCACCCCGGTGCGCCGGGCCGTTTCGCGGAGCACCCGCGCCTCGTGCACGGAATAGGTCAGCGGCTTCTGCACATAGACGTGCTTGCCCGCTTCCATCGCCGCCTTGGCGATCACCGCGTGCAGATGGTCGGGCGTGGCGACCACGACGCCTTCGATGTCCTTGCTCTGGTCGAGCATTTCCCGGAAATCGGCGTAGCGCCTGGCCTTCTTGAATTGCTCGACCAGCTTGACCGCGTCAGGCCTCGGCTGGCCCTTGTCGTCCTTCTGCCGGCCCGCAAGCGAGCGCTCCACGTAGCCGAAGTCGACGTCGCAGAGCGCCACGATGTTCTGGGTAACCAGCGCCTCGGCGTTGCTCATTCCCATGCCGCCGGCACCGACAATGGCAACGTTGAGCGTGTCGCCGGCTGCCGAAAGCCCGGTGGCGCCCAGGATGCGACGGGGAAGGATGGCGGCCCCCAGCGCGGCGCGGCCGGCGCCTTCGACGAATGCGCGGCGGGTCATCTTGCGACGGGACATGCGGTCGGCCTCCGGTTGGTTGTCAGACTGGTGCGATGGAGAATACCACCACTTCCGCCGCTCGGGGAGCGCGGCGTTTCCCCAGGGACGCCAGCAGATGGATCAGCCCGGCGGGGTCGACCGGCTTCACCAGATGATGGTCGAATCCCGCCTCCCGCGACCGGTGGCGGTCGGTTTCCTGGCCCCACCCGGTGGCCGCGATGAGCACCATGTCCTCCCCGCCGAGCTGTCGCCGAATGAGGCCGGCGGCCTCGTAGCCATCCATCTTGGGCAGGCCGAGGTCGAGCACCGTCACGTCGGGGCGAAACTCCTCCGCTACCCGCACTGCCTCCAACCCGTCGTGCGCGGTGCGGATCTCGTGCCCGGTGAGGCGAAGCAGGAGGCCCAGACTGGCCGCCGCGTCGAGATTGTCGTCCACGATGAGAATCCGGAGCGAGGGGCTGAGCGGGGACCCGGACACTTGCGGCCCGGAGGACCGCAGGGCCTCGGGAACTTCCATCACCACCGGCAATCGAATCACGAATTCGCCGCCCTGCCCCGGTCCGGCACTCCGGGCCTCAATGGTGCCGTTGTGCATTTCCACAAGGCGCTTGACCAGCGTCAGTCCGATACCCAGGCCGGCCGGCATGCCGATGCCGGTGTCCTTCACCGAGATCACCGCGTCGCGGCCCTGGCGCTCCACCGACAGCGAGATCCGCCCGCCGCGCTCGGTGTACTTGGAAGCATTGCTGAGCAGGTTCGAAATCACCTGGGAGAGCCGGGTCGCGTCTCCATCGAGGTAGATCGGCTCCTCGGTCAGCGACAGAACGAATTGCTGGCCCGATGCATCCATCAGGGGACGGCTGGTCTGCACCGCCAGGCGCAAAACCTCGGACAGCTCGACCGGCTCGCGGCGCAGCTCCAGCTGGTTGCCGGTGAGGCGCGCGATGTCGAGCAGATCGTCCACCAGGTGGGTCACGTGCTCCATCTGGCGGTCGACGACCTCGAGGGCCCACTGCACCTCGGGCGAGGGTTCGGCCTTCATGTGGAGGATCTGTACCGCGTTCCGGATCGGTGCCAGCGGGTTGCGAAGCTCGTGCGCCAGCGTGGCCAGCATCCAGGAGTGAGAGCAGGGCCATCGCGGCGCCTTCTCCCATCGCGGCCGCGCGCAGCGTCTCCTCGAGAAGGGGCTTCAGCCGCCCTTCTTCCCGGCTCCGGCCACGATCAACCCGACGCCGGCGACCAGCCCGACGATGCCCACCCAGGTCGGGATCGAACGGCGCTCCTCCACCGAGGCCTTGAGCCCGGCGACCTCGAGCACGCTCTTGTCTTTGGTGTAGGTCAGACCGCGGACCAGGATGAAGCCGCCGATGGCGGCGAGGAGGATTCCAACCAGCACAAGTGGTTTCATGGGTGACGTTCCTCGGTGGCGCGAGCCAGGTCGGTCGCGGCGCGGTGCATGTCGGGAAGATCGGGATGGTCCTTCGGAAGCGCGCCGGATTCGAGGTCGGAAGCGAGGCGGGCGCAGAGCTCGCCGGTCCGGCGCAGGCGGAAACGCTGCTGGAATGCCTCGGGTGCCTCGCCACTGTTGGACTTGAGCAGGCCCCAGAGCCGGAGCCGGACGTCGTCGAGGGCACACTTGATGGCCTCCAGGGTGGCCACCGAAACCTGCCCCTCGCCAAAACGGGCCTCCATCCCTTGAACTTCCAGGTTCAGCTTGGCGAGCTGGTCTATCATCGCGGGGTCGCTCATGACGCCCTCATGGGTGATGGTGTGCACTGGGGAGACGGATTTCCGCCCGCGGGGCGCACGCCGTCCGGGCAGGAAGGTCCGGCCGGAAAGATAGTCATGGCTTCACCTTGACCGGGTAGGCCGGCCGCTTGGGCGCGATGGGCGGATTTTTCCGGAGCTCGTCTTTCACCCACGCGATGGCTCACTCGAGCTGCGGATCGTGCCCCGCGATGACGTCCTTCGGGGTTTGCTCGACCGCGATATCGGGCGGCACCCCTTCGTTCTCGACGATATACCCGCCGTCGGGCGTCCAGATCGCGAGGTTGGGCGCCGTGATGCTTCCACCGTCCAGGAGCACCGGGAAGCCGAGGATACCGACTAACCCGCCCCAGGTTCGCTGTCCGATGGTGGGGCCCAGCTTGAGCTTCTTGAACATCCAGGGGAAGTAGTCGCCGCCCGAGCCCGCGGTCTCGTCGATGAGGAGGGCCTTCGGCCCCTGGATGGAGGCCGTCGGGGTCTTCAGATCGTCACCATAGCGCATGGCCCACCAGGAGAGCGCCGGGCGCTGCAATATGTCGATGTAGTAGTCGGCCAACGAGCCGCCGCCATTGAAACGCTCATCGACGATGATCGCGTCCTTGTGCGCCTGCGGATAGAAGTAGCGCTTGAAGGACTGATACCCCGCGTCGGCGGTGTTGGGCACATAGACGTACGCCACGCGGCCGCCGGTGGCCGAATCGACTTTCCGAAGATTTCCCTCGATCCAGGCGCGGTTCCGAAGCCCGGCCTCTCCCGCGGCCGGCACCACCCGAACGGTACGGGATCCGCTGCCGTCCGGGTTGGGGCCGACAGTAAGTTCCACCGCCCGATCGACCGTGTTCTCGAACGGCGCGTACACATTGGCAGGCGGCCGAAGGTCCACCCCATTGACGGCGAGCAGGTATTCTCCAGCCTTCACGTCCACCCCGGGCTCGGTAAGCGGAGCGCGCAAGGTCGGATTCCAGAGCAGGCCGCCATAAATCCTGCCGAACCGGTAGCGGCCGTTGGCTACCTCGTAGTCGGCCCCCAGCAGCCCCACGCCGACACCGGGGGCCTGGCCCAGGCGCTGGCTGGGACCCTGATAACTGTGCCCCACCCGGAGCTCCGAGAGCAGCCAGCGGATCACGCGGTCCACATCGGCCCGGCTCGCTGCATCCCGGATGAACGGGGCATACTTGACGCGCTGCGCCTCCCAGTTGGTACCGTGATAGTTGGTGGCGTAGAAATAGTCCCGGTTGATGCGCCAGGCCTCGTCGAAAATCTGGGCCCACTCAGCCCGGGAATCGATCTTGAGGTCGACCGCCGCGAGGTTGAGGCGGCCCAGCCCGGGCTGGAGACCTGCCACCGGCGTCAGGAACCAGTTGCCGCCGGTGAGGTAGAGCAGCTTCTTCCCGTCCCGGGTGAGGTTGAATCCGTTCGCCTCCGGAACAACCACATCGTCCTTCCGCTTGGTGATGTCGTAGCGCCGGAGCACCCCTTTCCCGTCGGTGATGCGCAGATACCAGACCTGGTTCGCTTCGCCCACGGTGATCGCCTCGATCTCGGCCGGCGGCACGGGAAACGCTACGATGCGATCCTGGATGCCGTCGAGGTCTACGGTAGTACCGGCGGGAGGAGCCGGCGCCGCCGCGGGCTTGGCGGAATCGGGCTTGGCCGGCGCAGAGGCGACAATCTTTTCCTCGTCGCTCTCCTTGCCGAAGGGATTGGGCGCGTCTTTCGTGAGGGCAATGGCGTAGATGCCCCGGGTCCGGCGAAGCCCCGCGTTGCTCTGGGCAAACCAGTCGAGGGCCGGGCCGGCGTCGGTGGAGGCGAGTACGTACAGGTATTTCCCGTTACGCTCGAACACCGGCTGGGTGACTTCCGAGAGTCCGTCGGTGACCGGCAGCGAGCGATCGGCATTGGCGTCGTACAGGAAGAGTGCGCTCACCAGGGGATTGGTTTCGACGGTGTAGGCGAGCCAGCGCGAGTCGGGCGACCAGCCGAAGGTGAGCCCAATCAGAGGGGTATAGACCCGGTTGCCACCGACCTTTTTGTGCTGGCCGGTCGCGATGTCCAGTACATAAATGGTTTGCGAATTGTCCCAGTACGCAATGCGCTTGCCGTCGGGCGACCACTCCAGGCCGAAGTAGAACCCCGCCCCGCCGAGATCAATGACCCGGTGCTCGCCCTTACCGTCCTGGGGGGCCAGGTGGAGTCGATACCCACCGCCCTCGTCCGACAGGTAGGCGATCGATTTTCCATCGGGCGACCAGGCCGGCTCCCGCTCGTGCGCCCCCGGAGTGTTGGTCAGGTTCCGAGGATCGCCCTTCTCGGCGGGCACCGTGACGATTTCGCCGCGCATCTCGAACGCCGCCCGGGCCCCTGACGGCGAGGGCGAGACGTTGCGCACGAACTCGGCGCCTTTGACCCAGCGGGTACGGGTTTCGCGCAGATCAGACGCCACGCCGATGGCGAGCTTGTGGGCCTGACCCGTGGCGGGGTCCAGGAGGCTCAGATACCCGGCCTGCTCGTAGGCAATCTTTCCGCCACCGGCGGAGGCGGCCATCACCGGAAAATCGTTGTGGTTGGTGATCCGGGTGACCGCCTTGGTCCGGCGGTCGTAGCGATAAATATTGAACTCACCGTCGCGGTCGGAGCGAAACCAGACCACGTCGGGCTGCAGCCACATCGGGTCGACGTCGTTGGAACGGCCTTCGGGCTGGGGAATCTTTTCCACCTCCCAGGTCCGAGTATCGATGAGCCAGAGCTGGGAGACCTAGCCGCCGCGATAACCTTTCCACTGCAGGAAGGCGCGGCCCAGCGGGTTGTAGGCGATGTATCTCCCGTCCGGGGAGTAGGTCGCCTGGATGGCGTTGGGAATCGGGAGCCGGGATTCGGGCCCGCCCGCGACCGGCACCGTCCAGAGCTGGCCGTAGCGGCCCGAGAAATCAGCGCGGCCCGACACGAAGAGCAGCTGGGTCCCGTCGGGCGTGAACGCCTGGGGGACGTCGTTGCCGGGATGCCAGGTGAGCCTCCGGGGCTCCCCGCCCCCCGCCGGGACGACGTAGACGTCGAGGTTGCCGTCGTAGTTGCCGGCAAAGGCAATCCACTTTCCGTCGGGCGAAAACACCGGGTTGAGCTCGTCGCCATCGGCGGTGGTGAGGCGGCGCACGTCGCTGCCGTCGAGCCGCGCGGTCCAGAGATCCCCTCCGTACGCGAACGCGATCTGGGTCGCGCTCAGGGCGGGCTGCGCGAGCATCCGGGTGTCGGTCGTGTTGGGCTGGGCGGCGAGCGCAAGGGGCGCTGAGAGCAGAAGCAACAGCGCACTGGCCCGAAGGCCGGTCAGTCCCATGGAGGGCTCCGGAGTGGGTGGGCGGATCGATGCGAGGGGCGGCGAATAATAGGGCAATCCCGAAATCGGGGAAGCGGGGAATCTAGCGAAGCATCCGCGCCACATCGTCGGGGAGCCGCCCCGAGAGCTCCCAGCGTAGCAACGACGCCGGCACCAGCCCCGCCGCGTTGAACTCGTCCATGAACCGCTTCAGGATGAACCCGTCGCCCAGTTGGGCTCGGCGGGCGGCAAGGAGCCTCTCGATTTCCATCTTGCCGATCAGGTAGCTGGTACCGTAGGCCGGCTGTTGCAAATAGAGATGCTGCTCCCCCCGCACCAGATCCCCGCTCATCCGAAGCCACCCCCGCGGCGTGCTGGCCGATGCAAAGGCCGATGCCTGTTCGAGGGTGTACTCGTTGCTGTGCATCCGGAGATCGCCCAAAGCCCGCGCGGCACGCTCGGCCAGCAGCACATAGACGAGCTCGCGCGAGCGTGGCCGCGCGTCGAACATCCCCGCCTGCAACATCAGCTCTTCCCAGCCGGTCGCATTTCCCTCGGTCCTGGTATTGAAGATGTTATAGAGGAGCGGAACCCGGCGGATCGGACTCTCCGGGGGCTGGTGGGCCAGGCGCGCAAGGTCGAACCAGTGGTATCCGTGGGTACGCATCACCTCGGGGTCCCGATAGTCCACCTCGGTGAAGAACTCTCGAACGCCGGGCGCGAAGCTGCCGATCCGGGCCCGGAGCGCCCGGTCCATCTCCTCCCCGACGGTCATGATGTCGTGATCCCGGAGGAACCCCATGTATTCGCTCACCGCGGCACCGAACCGGCGGGCGTGTTCCTCGGCGCTGGCAACCGGAACCTGGGGCGGCAGCTGGGCGTTGCGTCGCTCTTCCATGGTCAGGAACGCGGAGGCTCTCGCGAGCTCGCGCTGCATCAGCGTCACTTCGTCCCGCCAGGTGTAGGGAGCCAGCTGCACGTGCTTCAGGTACCAGTCGTAGTTCTCGACGCCCACGCCCGACGGGCCCTTCTTGGCGGCCGCCTGGGCGCCGAGCCAGGTCGCGAAGGAATCGGTAGCCTCTCTGGCGCGACGGACGGCGTCCTTGAGATTGCCCGGGGCGTCGACCACCCGCGTCTCGAGCTGCGCCAGATCCCTTCCCTGCTGCCTGATGCTCACCGCACCGAAGGTCCAGAGATCGCGGGCGTCACCGGTGAGGTTGGTCCGGGCCTGCTCGAGCAGCTTCGGGATGACCCGGATTCCCGAATCGACCGTCGCAACGCCGGCCGGCGTCAGGGGCCAGGTCTGCCGCCACAGCTCGACCCCGCCCCAGGCGAGAGGTCCTTCTCGAGCCGGCTGATCGCTCTGGTCCCAGAACACCGTGACGTAAAACGCCGGGTTCCTGGCCCAGGGCTTGAGCACCCGGTGATCGAAGTCGAGACCGTTGAGCTCCGCCTTCACGACCTGATAGTCCACCTGCTGCGGCACCGTCCAGCCGGCGGTGTCGATCGCCGCGAGCCGGCGCTGCCACCCGGCCAGCTCATGCTGCTGCGCCGCCATCGCGCCGGCGGTGTAGTCGGGTACCCCATCTATCAGCGTGGGCCGCTGGAAGGCACGCCATTCGACGAAGAAGGAGGCGAGGTCCTCGTACAACGCGCTCCGGGGCGGACCCGCGGAAGCGTCCCCCGAACAGGAGACCAGCCCCTGGGAGGCGAGACCAACCATCAAGGCGCACGCGAGACGAACCGATCCGGTGCTCATGGCCCGGACCTCGGCGGTGTGATCGCTGCCGGAACGCCCCGCTGGAAGGCGATGTAGTCCGTGGGCACCGGCGGCTGCTCCGCCTGGCGCAGGAGCAGATTGATCTTTCCGCGATGATACTGGGCGTGCAGCGCCACATGCAGCAGGATTTCCCCAGCCGGCGTCTCGAACGACTGCCCCGCGCTGTTGGTGTACGGCGCCAGCGCGGTCAATTCCGGTTCATCCACTGACCCGAGATAGGCTTCGAAGCCGGCGTGGACCGCCTCCGCCAGCACCCGGGCCTCCGCGAGCGAGAGGTTCGGCCAGACCGCCGTCCGCGCTGCGCGTCGGGTGAGCCGGGAGAGCCAGACCTCGTCCGCTCCGAAGATATGATTGAGCTCGCGCAGCACGGAGGCGGGCACTTCGGGGCGGGCTTCGAGCGAAGCGAGGATCAGGCGGTCGGCCCAGCGGGCGTGGTCCCAGAGACGGCGGACGTCCATGGCTCACCTCTCGTCCTTGGGCAGCGTACTCCCGGGAATTCCCGCGCCGAACCGACAGGCCTGGACCCCATCCTTCCGCGCCGCGGTGGCGCAGAGCGTCGCGCGCGCCGAATCGGGACCCACCAGCGCCCGGATTTGCTCGCCGACCGCCTGATAGCAAAGCAGCGACCCCTGCGCATCCCCCAGCACCCCGCAGAACGTCATGCCGGGCTCGGATCGGGCCCCCCAATCGACCAGCGCCTTGGCCGCGCCGAAATAGCACCACTTCCGGTATTTCTCCCCGCTCTGATCGCAATACCGTCGGGTCTCATCCGGATTGCGGCCGGCCTTGGAAGTGATGTCCCGTCCCAGGCTCCGGTAACAGATTGGCTGCATGTCCTCGGGCGCGGTGTCGCAGACGTCCGCAGCCTTGCTGATACTTCCCCGGTTGAAATGGAGGATGGCAGCGGTCTGGATCTCGTAGCAGGGTGGCAGGTACTTCTGGGCCATGATCGAACAGGGATAGAGCGGGTCGGCCGGGTCCAGCCGCTTGAACGCCGCCGGTCCCATGCTCATGTTGTCATGCTCATGGCTTGCGGCGAGTTCGCTCGCGGGGTGGTGAGGAGCGATCCCCCCCATGATGTTCTCCATGAACGCGCCACCGTAACAGGACGCGCGGTCCCAACCTTCGCCGAGGAGGTCGCAGGTGCCGAGGGCGCGGGGGAGGTCGCCGCGATACATCATGTTGAGCCCGTGCCCCATGCCGTGAACGCACTGGAAAAGCTGCCACTGGGGCTCGCCCGGCTGGCGATACGGCGCGCAGAGGCCGTTGATGGTCACGCTGTCCATCGCGGACTGACTCTCGAGGTACGCCTGCACTACCCCGTGCCCACAACCCGACGCGAATTCGACTGGACAGTGGTCGAACGCGGCCGGCACGTTGCGAAGGTGCAGGTAGCCCTCGATTCCGATCCCGTGGGCATAGACATGTCCTTCGCGGCTCGCGTCGCGGTCCCGCCGCGCCACCGCCTGGAGCGTGGCAATCGCGGCGGCGACGCCCTTGGCACGGACCGTCTCGGTAAACGCCCGGCGGTAGCAGTCGCCCCGGAGCGAGCGCGACTCGCGGGCGCAGGGCGCCGCGGCACCCAGCTGGGCCAGGGCGGCCTGGTCCAGGCGCAACGGACCATAGCGATGCGCGAGATACGCACCGGCGGTGCCCGCCGCTAAAAAAAGGAGCGCGGCGGCGTATTTACCGATTTTCCCCGGGAGCAGCATGGTTGAAACCTATCCTTGATCGGCGATTACGCCGCCGCCCCTGGTCGCTTCTTCTTTGCCAAGGCCGCCAGCATCGCCACCAGATTGATCACCGCGGAGATGGCCCCCACGATGATCAGAACCCGCGCGGTCCGCCGGAGAACGCTCAGGCGGTGTATCCCGACCAGCACCAGGCCCGCCTTGGTGGTCAGCAGAAAGGCGGCGGCGGAGAATAGCAGCATCTGAATGAGCAACAGCGGCCGGTACCCCAACCCCGCCGACAGCCAGTACAACGCCAGCCCGACCAGGAGCCAGGCGAGCAGACCGGTCCGGGTGGTCTGGCCCACCGGAAGATTGATGATCAGCGGCGTCACGATCAGGCCCAGCACCAGCAGCCAGAACAGCAGCCGGAGGCTGGCCCGTTTGAGCTCGCTCGCGTCAGCTTCTTCGGCCGAGTGGGGAGTCGGGATTGCCATGGCAGTGGGCTCTATGGCTCCCCGATCGGCATGCCCG
The DNA here is from genome assembly GCA_043741355.1 of Gemmatimonadales bacterium. Lineage (GTDB taxonomy): Bacteria > Gemmatimonadota > Gemmatimonadetes > Gemmatimonadales > GWC2-71-9 > JABFSM01. Next base: position 18,070 of record JAYUAL010000057.1, read on the forward strand.
GGGGCGGCACAAAGGGTTTGGGCAGAACGGCCGGATCCCATGGCCGCTCGAGGAACCTCCGAACGTCGGAGGCCAGCAGCATCTGGTACGCGGTTCTCTCCCCGGCACCGGCCCGCGAGGTGCTCGCGGCGATCGTCAGCTGGGCCGCCAGATCCCGGACTTTCATCTGGGCAATTGCCCTCACGTCGGAGCTCCGCGCTGTCTGGGCCAGTCCCATGAGCCGGTCGACCAGCGCCCGTTCGACGGCACGTCCGATCGCCGCGAGGTACGGATCAACGGATTCCGTCGCGCCCACATTGAGCACGCTGTCGATCACTTCCGCGAGGCCGGGAAGGTTCGGGTCAAGCGCGTGCTGCTGCACCAGTCGCGCCGCCCGCTCCGGGTTGAGCACCAGCTGCGCCACCATGTCGGCGGCGGCGCCGGCCGGACTGATCGCGTCGAATACCGGATCGGTCGCCCGGTCGAATAGCTCCCGATGCTCGGGAAATCCCGGTGGCCGGGGCGGAATGGTGGCGAGCAGGGCCCGAGGGATGGCCAGCTCCTTCGGGTTGAGTGTCGCCAGCACCGCCGACAGTGCCTTCCGCTGTTCCAGCGCGGGCACCGGGTGGAGCGGCTCCTGGCCGTCACCCCGGAGCGCATAGGTGTAGTACTGCCCGCCGACCACCTTGACCGCGGCCTCCACCTGGTAGCGGTGGTGCAGGTAGAGCGGAACCAGTACCTCCTCCATCAGCGCCAGCGGCTCCCCCTGCTTGATGGCTGCCTCCCCGAAGCGGTCCAGCGCCGCCCGACGCACCTGCATGACGCGGCCCAGCTCCACAGTGGGATCGGCCCCGTTGTCCCAGAGGTGGGTGCCGGGGTGCGCGCTGCCGAACGGGCGGGCGTCCTGGTCGGTGAGGAAGAACAGGCCCCTGGACCGGGCCCCGGCGAGCAGGGCGCCAAGCGCCTTGGGCTCATCGATGCCGGGAGCAAAATCGGAGTAGCCGAACCGGATCGCTTCCTTGTCCCAGGCCCCGATGCCGACGGCGTAGGCATCCGAAAGATCGATCGCGCCGCTGGCCGTCAGCTTGACCATCGGGTGGGGATAGTCCATCACCGACGCCCGATTGGCGGTGCTGCTGATGTAATTGTGTTGCAGCCCCAGGGTGTGCCCCACCTCGTGGGCCGCGAGCTGCCGGAGGCGCGCCAGCGTCATCGCCTCCGCCGCGGTGGCCTTCTCGGTACCCGTCTTATACGGGCTCAGGAGCCCTTCGGCCAGCATGTAGTCCTGCCGGGCGCGTTCCGATCCGAGAGTCACGTGACCCTTGATGATTTCGCCGGTACGAGGATCGGTGACGGTATTGCCGTAGCTCCAGCCCCGGGTGAACCGGTGCACCCACTGGATCATGTTGTAGCGCGCATCGAGAGGGTCGGCGCCCTCGGGCAACAGCTCCACCCGGAATGCGTCTCGGTACCCAGCCGCTTCGAAGGCCTGGTTCCACCAGCGTGCACCCTCGAGGATGGCGGCGCGGAATGGATCCGGCGCGCCCCGGTCCAGGTAGTACACGATCGGCTGGACCGCCTCCGAGACTGCGGCCCGGGGATCCCTCTTCTGAAGCCGGTGCCGGGCGATGAACTGGTGGACCTGGTCCACACCCAGCGGTGAGGTGAAGTCCATATATGTGGTTGAGTAAAACCCGGCGCGGGGGTCGAAGGCCCGCGGCGTGTATCCCGGCCCGGGGAGCTCCACCAGCGAGCTGCGCTCCCGCATGGTGAGTGCCTCGGCGGTCGGCGCGATGTCGCGAACCCAGGCGCCTGGGTTCTCGCCCACGAACGTGAGGATCACCTCGATCTCGGTGTTCTTGGGGAAGACTTTGGTGCGCTCGGGATCCACCGCGCTGCGGGTGACGTCGACCCGGTAGGTGCCCTGCCGGGTGCGGGCCAGCGCCCCTACCACGTTGTGCACGTCCCGCACGACGAAGTCGGTGGCGTCCACCAGCACGGTTCCGCCGGTTTCCGCCTCGACCTTGAAACCCCAGAGGGTGGAGACGGCAAAGGATTCTTCCACCCCGCGCCGCGCCGCCAGACTGGTGTCACTGGAGCGGAACCCGTAGTTGGGCTGCACCATCAGGACCTTGTTGCCGATCCGCTGGAAGCGCACGATGCGCTCCCCTCCGATTTGCCCGCGATCGATCCCGATGTCGTTGGATCCCAGGCCGGTGGGCGCGCCGGTGATGTAGAGCAGCTCCTGTGACAGCCGGGCCGGAGCCAGTTCCATCCACAGCTTGCCGCTGGCTGGGTCCCAGTAGAGAGGCACGAAGCCGGGCTGCCGCTCGAGGCCCTTGGTCTTGTCGGCGATGCTCGGCAGGGCCTGGGCGAGGAGCGGGAAGCGCGGAGCGAGCAACGCGACGGCGGCCAAAGCGAAGAGCAGGCCGAGCCGGTGGGCCGCGCGGGCGCGACGCGGGAGGAGCGTAGAACACGAGTGCATGAGGAGTCTCCGGCACGAATCTCGAGTGGGGAGCCCGCAATCTGGTGGCCCCGCTCGGCTTCCGCCAGCGTGAATCAGCCCCGCCCGGCCTCGAGGCGGAGCGCCCGGGAAATCCGGTCTGCCAGTTGCAGTGGCACCTTGATCCGGCCCAGCCGGGCCCGGATTCCATCGAGCACACCGGCTTCGAACCGGAATTCCCGGGCGCACTGGGCGCACTGCTCCAGGTGGCCGCGAACCCGGACGGTCTCCTCGGGTGAGAGCTCCCGATCGAGGAACTCCTCCAGGCGGTCGAAGGCCTGGCGGCAGGTCAGGGCATCGGTCATCGGGCTTCCTCCGGCTCAGCGACGAGACCCAGCTCCACTCCCAGGTCCCAAAGCGAACGCTGCAAGTGACGCCGGGCCCGGAACAGCCGCGAACGCACCGTGCCGATGGGAATCCCGCTCATCCTGGCAATTTCCTGATAGGACAAATCCTCCGTGAAATACAGGGCGGCCACCACCCGGTATTCCTCCGGGAGGGCCGCGATCGCGGCGTTGATACGTTCCCCGTCCAGTCTCGCCAGGAAGGTCCCGGCTGGATCCTCGAGCACCGAGTCCAGACCCGCGGCCGCACATTTTCGCCAGAGATACAGCTCCGGCACCTCGTCGATGCCGACCGGCTGGCCTTCCCGCTGGCTCTTGCGGTATCGGCTCACGAAGGCGTTGGTCACGATCCTCAGGAACCACCCTCGAAAGTTCGTGCCCGGCTCGAAGGATCCGAAGCCGCGCCATGCCGACAGCGACGCCTCCTGCACCAGGTCTTCGGCCTCCGGAGCGGATCCGGCCATCCGGTAGGCCACCCGATAGGCCCCCTCGAGTTGCGGGCGGAGCAGGGCCTCGAATTCCATCATGCGGGACCCTGCTCCGGCGGTTACCATGATGGAATGGTAGTTACCTCCCCCGATAACGCGGACCCGGCCCCACGGGTTCCCGGGGGCGCCCGGTCGGGAACCTCCCCCCCTGACCTGGCGTTTACAGGGAGTTACACCCCTCTTTCAACGATGGGCCTCCATGGGTGACGGATTCGCCAGATTCCTGGTCCTCGCGGCCGCGGGATATCTCGCGTTCGGAGTCTTGTTCGCCGTTCCCTTCGCGGCGGGCTGGGTCGGCCGCCTCGACCCGGCCGCGAAAGCCGGCACCTGGGGCTTTCGAGTGCTGATCCTGCCCGGCGCGGTGCTGCTCTGGCCGCTTCTCGCCGCCCGGCTTCGGGCAGCACGATGATCCGGCAACTCAGAGAACGCCACTTCCGGATGGCCATTCTGATCGCCCTCGTGGTGCCACTCCTGCTGATCGTGGCGCTTGCCGCGCGCAAAAGGTTTCCGACCCAGCCGCTTCCTCCGCCGCTCGCCGGACAAACCCCCGAATGAGCAACCAGTACCGGGCCGTCAACTGGAATCGCCAGAAGCGGATTTACGATCTGTGCCTCGGGCTCGGGGTCCCGTTGCTGGTGACGCTGTTCGCCGCGACGCTGGTTGCCACCCACCCCAACGCCACGGCGGAAACGGCGCTGATCCGCGGTCTCGGCCTCACCGCGTTCGTGCTGCTTCACGTCATCCTGTGCATCGGGCCGCTCTGCCGGCTCTCGCCCGCGTTCCTGCCGCTGCTCTACAATCGGCGGCACTTCGGCGTCGCGATGTGCCTGGTGGCGCTCGGGCACGCGGGGTTCGCGACCTTTCAGTTCCACGCATCGGGCGACGTGAATCCCTTCGTGAGTCTGCTCATCGCGAATACCGCCTTCGGCTCCGGGGCCGGGTTTCCGTTCGAGCTGCTCGGCCTGGCCGCGCTGCTGATCCTGCTCCTCATGGCGGCCACCAGCCATGATTTCTGGCTCTCGGTGCTGACGCCCCGGCTCTGGAAGTCCTTGCACATGCTGGTGTACGTCGCGTACGCGCTGCTGATCGGCCATGTGGGCCTGGGGCTCATGCAGGCAGAAACCGGCCTCGTCGGGGCGGCGATGCTGGGTGCCGGGGCCGTGCTGGTCATCGGGCTTCACCTCCTGGCCGGGTTCCGCGAACGGCGAGTGGATCACCGCTCTACCCCACGAGCCGACTGGGTTCCGGTCTGCCGGGTCGACGAGATCCCGGAGAAGCGGGCCAGGGTGGCGGTGGTGGGGGGCGAGCGGGTGGCGGTGTTCCGCTATGACGGGAAGCTCAATTGCGTCTCGAACGTCTGCCGCCACCAGCATGGTCCCCTGGGCGAAGGGAAGATCATCGACGGGTGTATCACCTGCCCCTGGCACGGGTACCAGTACCGGCCCGATTCGGGCACCCCGCCACCGCCGTTCGACGACAAGGTGCCCACCTACAACCTCACCGTGGAGAACGGACAGGTTCTGGTGGACCCGCGGCCCAATCCCCCCGGCACCATGGTGATGCCGGTACCGGATCCTGTGGCCCAGGCAGCCGCGGAAGATCCAACCCCCTTCTACGTGGGGTATTTCCCCAGGGCCGATCCGCCCCTCGCTCGCCACACGGGACTGGCGGTCGGGGGTATCGGCTTCGTCACCGGCGCCACGATGGTGATCTCCGCGCTTGCGCAGCCGCCCTTTGCCGCGTCAGTTTTCGAGTACGGGCATCCCCGCCCGGTCATCGGCGTGATCAGGGCGCATCCATATCCAACCCTCCAGATCATGGGAGGCACGAAGGTCACCCGCTACCTCCTCGCGGCAGCCGGCAAACACGGGGCAACGATGGCCGCGTCGCCGTACGATGGAACGGTGGTGCGAGTGCTGGGGAGCCTGATCCGGCGGGGGAACGCCTCGATGCTCGAGGTGGCCGACATACGGCCCGCTGAATCTGATTCGGCATCTCCCGCGCCCCTCACCCAGACCGACCTGGGACGCTTCACTCTGACCGGAGAGATCGTGGATTCCAAGTGCTGGCTCGGGGTGATGAATCCCGGCGAGGGGAAAACCCATCTCGACTGCGCGGTGCGCTGCATCTCGGGCGGGCTTCCGCCGATGCTGGTGATTCGAGACAGCGCCGGGTCCGAGCGGCACCTGCTTCTGACCGATGCGAGCGGCGCACCGATGCCCAGAAGCCTTCTCCCGATGGTGGGCCGGCCGGTCTCGGTCACCGGTACTCTTCTCAAGGAGGGCGATCTTCTCTTCGTTCGCGCGGACCCCTCCGCCGTGCGGTTGCTCCCGTGATGAGCTCTCGCGGCGTCCTCGCCCTTCCCGCCGCAGCCCGCGCGGCGGCGCCCAAGCCCTTCAGCGCGGGGCGCTACGAGGTGCGGTTTGCCCGGACCGCCGATGAGCTCGACCGGATCCTTCGGCTCCGCTACGAGGTATTCAACCTGGAGCTCAGCGAGGGGCTCAAAGGCTCCGCCCTCAGCGGCCGGGACGAGGATGAGTTCGACCAGAGGTTCCACCACCTCCTGATCGCCGAGCGGGAGAGCGGCGACGTGGTAGGCACCTACCGGATGCAGACCGCCGAGATGGCGGCCGGGCTGGGCTACTACTCGTCGGGATTGTTCGAAGTCGAGGGGCTGCCGAGCTCGGTACTGGCGTCCGCGGTCGAGATCGGCCGCGCTTGCGTGGCCCGACCGCATCGGAACGGCCGGGTGCTGCGCCTGCTCTGGCGCGGCCTGGCTTCCTATCTGTCGTGGAGCCGCAAGACGATGCTGTTCGGCTGCTGCTCGCTGACCAGCCAGGACGAGGCGCTGGGCGCGGCGACCCATGCGTACCTTCAGGCCAGGAGCCACGTGCATCCGACCCTGCGGGTAAGCCCACGGCCGGCATGCGGGTGCCGTCCCGCTCCCCGCTCCCCGCTCACCGCTCCCCATCTCCCGGCCTTGTTCGCTGCGTACCTTAGGATGGGGGCGCGCGCCCTCGGCCCGCCGGCCATCGACCGGGAATTCAGGACCATCGACTGGCTGGTCCTGCTCGACACCTCCGAGCTGCCCGGCCTGGTGCACCGGAGCCTGTTCCGGTGACCCGGGCCATACAGCACCCACCCGGTCCGCCGGACGCGGCGATCACGGCGCCGGCGCGTCCGAAGCTCCGGGGCGGCCGGCTCCGTGCCGCAATCAAAATCCTCGCCTGCTGCTGGTGGACCGCGATCCTGTGCCTCATCTGGGCGCTGGGAAGCTTCGGGACGCTGCTCTTTCCCCGGGCGCGAGTGCGCTGGAGGCACCGGGTAGTGCGCACCTGGGCCCGTGCGCTTTGCAACATCCTCGGGTTCCGGATTCACCTCACGGGCGCCGCGCCCCGGGCGCCGTTTTTCCTGGTGGCGAACCACCTCACCTACGCGGACATCCTGCTGCTCTACACCCGGGTGGACGGGGTGTTCATTGCGAAGAGAGACATGCGCCATTGGCCGGTGCTGGGACCGCTCGCCAATCTCTTCGGGACCATCTGGGTCAAGCGCGAAGTGCGCCGCGATGCCGTCAGAGTCCTGGACCTGATCGACGAGGCCGTCGCCCGGGGCGACGGCGTAATCCTCTTTGCCGAGGGAACCACCTCGGCGGGGAATGCGTTATTGCCGATGCGACCCGCGCTGTTCGACTGGGCGGCCCGGGAGCAATACCCGGTGCATTGCGCGGCGCTCAGCTACCGGACCGATCCCGGTGTTTCGGCGCATCTGGTAGTGGGGTGGTGGGGGGATATGCCCTTCGTCAGCCATGTATGGGACTTCTGCCGGCTCCGAGCGGTGGATGCCCTCCTCAACTTCGGCGCCGAGCCGATCACCGCCCCCACGAGGGGCGAGCTGGCGGCCCGAGTCGAGCAGGCAATAGCAGCGCGTTTCATTCCGATGGTGACCACCGAAAGGCTCACGACATGACCGGGCTCCCGCTCGAAGGCCACCGCGTCCTGCTCCAGCAGGGCATCGCGCTGCTCGAGGGCCTCTCCGACTCGCTCTATGCCGAACCGGTGCGGGCATGGGCGCCGGTCGGGGCGCAGTACCGCCATGTGCTGGAGCACTACCAGTCGTTCCTCACCGGTATGCCCAAGGGCCGGGTGGACTACGATGACCGGGCCCGGAGCGAACTGATCGAATCCTCCCGCGCTGCCGCGCTCACGGCCACCCGGGCCTGCCTTACCAGCATCGAGGCACTGGAGGGAACCGCCGATCACTCGATCCAGGTTCAGATGGACAGCGGGGCGGGCCCCGGGCTGCCCGACTGGCGCCGCTCTTCGACCGGCAGGGAGCTCCAGTTTCTGTCCAGCCACACGGTCCACCATTTTGCCCTGATCAAACTCCTCCTCGAGGGATCGGCGGCACTCGACACCGATTTCGGGATGGCTCCGTCCACCATCGCCTATCAGCGCGCCGCCCTTCGCTAGGTGTGTACCCTGAGCTGGGCCCCCATCCCCGGGGGATATGCGCTCGCCATGAACCGGGACGAGCGCCGGACCCGCGCCCGCGGTCTTCCGCCCGACCAGACTCTCGTCCAAAACGTTGCCGTGCTCATGCCGACCGACCCCGACGGCGGGGGAACCTGGGTCTCGGTGAACCGTCACGGGATGAGCATGGCCCTCCTCAATCGCTACGAAGAGAGCCCACAGGACCCGCGGGGGACGTTCACCAGCCGCGGTCTGCTGATTCGGGAAATAGCCTGGGTCGCGGGGCCGTCGGAGCTTGAAGCGGCACTGCGGTCCCGCCCGCTCGCGAGCTACCGGCCCTTCACGCTGGCAGGGGTGGCGAGCGGTGGAGTGCCGCAGCTTTACGACTGGGACGGCCGTCGCCTTACTCATTCGGTTGTGGCGGAGCCGGGTCTGGTTCGCGCCAGTTCGGGCTCCAACCAGGTCGAGGCGGAACAGGTGCGCGGGGAACTGTTTCGGGCTGCGGGAGCCGAGGCTGGAGGGCTCACCGCCGCGTCGCTGGGGCGGCTGCACCGGAGTCATCTGCCCCAGAAAGGGCCCCTTTCAATTTGCATGCATCGTGAAGAAGCCAAGACAGTTAGCTTGTCACTAATCACGGTAAATGAGAAGCAAATTTCCATATTTTACCTCGACGGCTCGCCGGGGGAGACCCTGGATGGCCTTCTCCACGAGCTGTGAAGCGACCCATCGGAGTTGGCCTCCTCGTTTACCTCGCAGCGGTTGCTGCCTCCGACCTGTATCGCATCACCCACCGAGTTGATGAGCAGCCCAGACCGTGGGAGAAAATCCGGTCGGTGGCCGCGGTGGAGGGAGAAAGAGAAACGGGCCGGCCCGTGCGGGTGGCCTACCTCGATTCGGCCCCGGGAGGGATCCCTGCCCCACCGGTCGTGCTGCTCCTGCATGGCAGCCCGGGCGACAACGGCGAGGTGGCCCGACTGGCCCTGGCGCTCTCGGACCGATACCGGGTCCTGGCTCCCGACCTCCCCGGATTTGGGGGGTCCAGCCCGCGGATCCCCGACTATTCGATCCGGGCCCACGCGCGCTACGTGCTCCAGCTGCTGGACTCGCTCCGCGTCACCCGGGCGCATGTGCTGGGATTCAGCATGGGCGGCGGGGTGGCGCTCGACCTGGCCGACCTGGCCCCCGAGCGGGTGGCCTCGCTCACCATGCTCTCGGCGATCGGGGTGCAGGAGTATGAGCTCCTGGGCGACTACTACCTCAATCACGCCATCCACGGCCTCCAGCTGGGCGGGCTCTGGCTGATTTACAACGGCATTCCGCACTTCGGGGCATGGGATGGCGGCATGCTCTCGCTCCAGTACGCCCGGAACTTCTACGACTCGGACCAGCGCCCGCTCCGCGGCATCCTGAGCCGGTTCCGCGCGCCGATGCTGATCATTCAGGGGGAGAGCGACGGGTTGGTGCCGCCCTCCATCGGGCCGGAACACGCCCGGCTGGTGCCGCAGAGCGAGCTGCTGATGTTGCCGGGAAATCACTTCATGGCCTTCCGGGATTTTCGCCAACTGGCCGTCCCCATCGGGACGTTCATCGCGCGGGCGGAAGCGGGCAGCGCCACAACCCGGGCCACGGCGCGGCCGGAACGCATTCGGGCGGCGGGGCAGCCCTTCGATCCCCGCAACGCGCCCCCCGCCAGCGGAATCGGTTTCGTGATGCTTCTGCTCCTGATCGCCGCAGCGACGCTGGTGAGCGAGGATCTCACCTGCATCGCCACGGGCCTCCTGATCAGCCGGGGAACCATTGGCTTTCTGCCGGGTACACTGGCGTGCCTGGTCGGCATCGTCCTGGGCGACCTGCTGCTCTACGCCGCAGGACGGTACCTGGGGCGGCCGGCGATGAAGCGCCGCCCGCTGCGCTGGTTCCTGACCGATGATGACCTGGCCCGCACCTCGGCGTGGTTCGAGAAGCGGGGGCCCGGCCTGGTGATTACCAGCCGCTTCATCCCAGGCGCCCGGCTGCCCACGTACGTGGCGGCAGGGGTGCTCCACACCCGGTTCCTGCCGTTCCTCGGGTGCTTCCTCGTGGCCGCCGCGCTCTGGACGCCGCTCCTGGTGGGTCTCGCTGTGCTGTACGGCGACATCGTGCCGATGGTTTTCGCGGCATACCGGCGTTGGTCGTTCCCGCTGGTAATCGTCTCCGGGCTGGCGTTGTTGCTGCTGGTCAAGGTAGTGGTGCCGCTGTTTTCCTGGCGCGGCAGGCGACTGCTGCTCTCCCGCTGGCGCCGGGTCACCCGGTGGGAGTTCTGGCCCATGTGGGCCTTCTACCCGCCGGTGCTCTTCTACGTGCTTTGGCTCGGGATCAAACACCGCAGCCTCACGCTCTTCACGGCCGCAAACCCGGGTATACCGGCCGGAGGCGTGGCCGGAGAATCGAAGTGGGACATACTTCAGGCCCTGTCCGGCGCTCCGGATGTGCTGCCGGCGATGGCCCTGATCCCCGCCGGCCCGGCCCCGGAGGAGCGCGTGAGACGGGCTCGGACCTTCATTGCCGAGCACCGGCTCGGCTGGCCCGTGGTGCTCAAGCCCGATGTCGGGGAGCGGGGTGACGGCGTGACCCTGGTCCGGAGCGACGACGAGGTTGTCCGCTACCTGCATCATGCCCGAGGCGACGTTCTGGCGCAGGAATACATGCCCGGCCGGGAGTTCGGCGTGTTTTACTACCGGATGCCGGGGGAGGCGCGCGGCCGGATCTTCTCGATTACCGACAAGCGGTTTCCGACCGTCACCGGTGACGGGCGCTCGACTTTGGAGGCTCTCATTCTCGGCGACGACCGCGCGGTATGCGTGGCACGATTGCTCCTCGCGCGGTACGCCTCGCGGCTGTGGGAAGTACCCGCCCGGGGCGAGGTGGTGCGGCTGGTGGAGCTGGGCACCCATTGCCGCGGCGCGGTATTCCTCGACGGAACCGACCTCTCGACGCCGGCGCTCGAGGCGACGGTGGACCGGGTGAGTCGGGGCTTTGCGGGGTTCTACTTCGGCCGCTACGATGTCCGGACCGTCTCCGAAGAATCGCTGCAGCAGGGCCGCTTCCGGGTGATCGAGCTCAACGGCGTCACATCCGAGGCTACCAGCATCTATGACCCGCGGCATCGCCTGGTTGATGCGTACAGCACTCTGATGCGGCAGTGGCGCATCGCGTTCGAAATCGGAGCGGGAAACCGGGCCGCTGGAGCGCGGCCCGCCACTTGGGGCGAGTTCCGTGACCTGCTCCGGCGTCATCGAAGCGCGAAGCATGCCCATGGAAATCCGTCTACATTTTCTTCGCCCGTTCCGACCCCGAGAGGACCTGTGCTATGAGCGAAGCCGTCTGGCACGATCTGGGCCCCGCCGAGGAGCTCCAACGCATCCCGCTCCGCCAACTCACCGTCGGCCGGGCCCGCATCGCATTGAGCTTCTCCAATGGCGCGTTCGGTGCAATCTCCGGTACCTGCAATCACGCTGGAGGGCCGCTCGGCGAGGGCCGCCTGGATGGGGACTACGTCATCTGCCCATGGCACAACTGGAAGTATCACCGCGTCGGCGGGCAGGGCGAGCCGGGGTATGAAGCCGAATGCGTGCCGCGCCACGACGTGAAGGTCGAAGGCGGCCGGGTGCTGGTGAACCTCGAGGCCGCCACCCGGCGCCACAAGATTCCCCATCCGCCGCACCCGCTGGAACGCAAGATCGAGCGGGCGCCAGGCCCGATCCGGGTGGCGGGGATCTCCACCACCGCCATGGACGCGGCCAATCCGCGGGTCTCGACCTCCGAGCTGCTCCTCGAGGCGGCGCTGGCCCATGCCGCGGCCGGGTGTCACACCGAGACCCGCCTGATCAAGCTCAACCAGCTCAAGTTCCGCCATTGCGAGGGCTACTACTCCAAGAGTGCCCACGCCTGCACCTGGCCCTGCTCGATCACCCAGATGGATCCCGCCGACGAGATGGATCAGGTGTACGAAGCGATCGTGCACTGGGCCG
>JAYUAL010000058.1:0-2481 GCA_043741355.1 Gemmatimonadales bacterium
GCGGTGGCGGTGATCCTGGCGGTTACCTACGGCCTGTCGCTGCTGTTTTCGCTGCGCACCCACAAGACGCTGTTCGGACTCGATGCGTCGGCGACTCCGCACGGGGCCACCTGGAGCATCGCCAAGTCGGTCGCCGTGCTCGGCCTTGCCACGGCGGGCGTAGTGGTCGAATCGGAGATCCTGGTTCGCGCTGTCGAAGGGGTCACGGCCTCAATCGGCCTGTCGCAGACCTTTCTCGGGCTGATCATCATTCCTATCATCGGAAACGCCGCCGAACACGCGACCGCGGTGGTGGTGGCGCGGAAGGGACAGACCGATCTGGCATTGCAAATCGCGCTTGGCTCCAGCACCCAGGTGGCCTTGCTGGTGGCGCCGCTGCTGGTGCTGGCAGGCCTGATTCTGCAGGTGCCGCTTAATCTGGTGTTCACTCCCCTCGAGGTGGTGGCCCTCGGGATTTCGACCGTCGTAGTCGCGATCATCACCCTCGACGGGGAGTCCCACTGGTTTGAGGGAGCCCAGTTGCTGGCGTTGTATGCCATGATTGCGGCGGCCGCATTCTTCCTCTGATTGACTCAGAAGGCTCACCGCCCTAAGTTGCTTTGGGATAAACTCTTACGAAGGATTTCGGGTGCGGACTCGTCCGACCATTCTGTTCTTCGGACCGGTCGGGGAGCCTGTCCCGGACCTGGTGCGCGAGTGGGCGCTGGGGCGGAGCTTTCCCCTGGAGGTCCACGCGGACGCGGCCCAGGTCGAATCCATCGTGCTCCGCGGGCATCCCTGCCTCCTGTTCATCGACGCTGATCGCCTGGGTCAAGCAGGGCTGCAACTGGTCCGTCGCCTCAAGAGCGATCCCTTTACTGCGATTATCCCGGCGCTCATCCTGGCCGGGTCTCACGACGCCGAGCAGATCCAGGGCTGGTTCGCCGCGGGGGCGGACGAGATCCTGACCGGCGTCTTCCCCCTCGAGGAACAGCGTGCCCGGCTCGATGCACTCCTGGTCCGCACCCAGCGGGACGTCTCGGTGCATCCGAGCACCCGGATGCCTGGCACCACCGAAATCGAGCGGGAAATCCGCCGCCGCCTCGAAGGCTCGCAGGAATTCGCCGTCTGCTACGCCGATCTCGATCACTTCAAGGAATACAACGACCGCTATAGCTATTACGACGGCGACCGGGTCATCTACATCCTCTCGCGCATCCTTCACGACGTGGTCAAGGGTTTGCTGGGCGGGCGCGGGTTCGTGGGCCACATCGGCGGCGATGATTTTATCTTCATCATCCCCGCGGCCGAGATCAGCCCCGTCTGCGGGGAGATACTCGCAGTGTTCGATTCCCTGGTGCCGTTCCAGTACAACGAGCAGGACCGCCGCGCCGGCTATTTTTTCGGCAAGGATCGACGGGGGCAATTGCATCGGGTTCCGCTCATGACGCTTTCGGTGGGCATCGTGACCAACCGTCACCGCACCTTCGCGCATCCCGCCGAAGTGAGCGAGCTGGCCACCGAAATGAAGAGTTACGCCAAGACACTGCCCGGATCGGTCTACGTCGTCGACCGCCGTCAGGGCCCCGCCGAGGAGGAGCGGGCCACCGGTGCGCCGGCCCAACGGGAAGCGGCGGGTGAAAAGCCATGAACGCCACCTGCACCCAGTGTCAGACCGTATTCCGGGTCGACCCGGCCAAGGTGCCGGTGGACGGTGTCCGGGCCCGCTGCTCCGTCTGTTCCGGCGTCTTTTGGGTTCGAAGGGTCCCGGAGGCGACGGCACCGGTCATCAGACCCGAGCCGGCGCCGCTGCCTCCCCCCGTGGCTCCGCCGTCGGTTCCGCCCATGCCGGCCATTCCCCGCCCGGGCGTCGTGCCGCCAGCGGTACCGGTAAGCCCACCGCCGTCGTACCGGCCGGCCAGCCCGCCGGCGCCGGCCTTTGCGCCCTTGGTTGCCCGGCCGGCCATGCCAGCGGTGCCAGCGAGGCCAGCGGTGCCCGCCGCGCCCCCGGTGCCGTCCGTGCCGGCGCCGGCAGCCCCACGCCCCAAGCGTCCCACCAACCCCTTCCTTTCCCAGGATCCGGAAGCGCGGGCTCGGCGGCTGGCCCGGGCCCTGGTGAGCGACATCGTGGTCTATCATCCCGCCAAGCGGCGCGATGGTCTCCGCGACGGGTCGCTCAAGCTCCTGTTCGAGGAAGAGATCCGGAAGAGCTGGGATGAATACGTCGAGCAGGTGGGTCGGCAGCTCGCCGAGGCAACCCCCTTCTTTACCGATGCCCTCAACGAGATTCTGGCGGACGGCCAGCCCGTCTTCCCCTAAGCGTTATATTTCCTCGTGGTAGAAGCGAGCCGTCTCTTCGCCGCGGGCGGGAGGCGGCTCGCATCGCAAACGGACCCTCAACCAGAGAGTGTCGGGCGATGGCCAGTCTGGACGAACGGTTGGATGAGCTGGAACGGCGCCTCCTCGAGCTATCGGAGTTTCTTTGACCTGCCGGCCAAGGAA
>JAYUAL010000059.1:0-29732 GCA_043741355.1 Gemmatimonadales bacterium
GCGCTTCCTCCCGCCCGCCGGCCTCGGTGAGCCGCTTGGCCAGGGAGTGAAACTCGAGCCGGGCTAGCACCTTCACCAGCGCATCCGGATCGGCATCCCGGACCGCAGCGATCGCGATGTCGAGATCGACCGGCACGTCGCACTGGATGGTGACCAGCTCCCTGGAGAGGCGGGCCTCCGCGGCGTACTGCGCCAGCGCTTCGCGCGGACGCTTGGCCTTGATCTCGCCGGCCCTGGCCAGGAGGGTTTCCAGGTCGCCGTATTCGGTCAGGAGCTGCACGGCGCCCTTGTCCCCGATCCCACGGACACCTGGCACGTTGTCGGAGCTGTCGCCGACCAGCGCGAGATAGTCCACGACCTGATGCGGCGGCACTCCAAGGCGCTCCGAGGCGTTGGTCTCGTCGACCCAGGTCTCGTCGACCCCCCCCGGGCCGCCCCGCCCGGGATTGAGCAGCGAGATCCGGGGACCGATGAGCTGGTAGAAATCTTTGTCGCCGGAAACGATCACCACCTGGCGGCCCGCCGCGGCCTCGCGTCTCGCCACCGTGCCGATCACGTCGTCGGCTTCATACCCCTGCACCGCGAGCGCGGGAATCCGGAAGGCGGCAAGCAGAGCGCCGACCTGCTCCAGTGCGGTGTCGAAGTCGGCCTGGAGCTCGGCGTCGAGTTTTTCGCGGGTGGACTTGTATTCTGCGTAGCGCTGGGTGCGGAAGGAGTCGCCCGCGTCGAGCACCCAGACCAGATAGTCGGGCCGATACTTGGACTGGAGCCGCAGCAGGAAATTGACCACACCCCATGCGGCGGAGGTGTTCTCACCCCGGCTGGTCCGGAGCGGCCGCGTAATCAGCGCGAAGAACGCGCGGTAGATCAGCGCGTACCCGTCGACGAGAAAGAGCTGGGGTGGGGTATGGTTGGGCATGCCCGAAAAGTAAGAGGCGCGAAGCGAGAAGCGAGAAGCGAGCAGTTAGAGAGTTTCTCGCTTCGCGCTTCGGGCTCACCTCAATGGGTGGCGCCCTGCCTCATCACCTGTGCCCGGGCCCGGGAGAATTCCGCCCGCGAGGCCGGAGTCATACGCAGTCGCGAAAAACCGAGCTGTCCGGAGAACGTGATGGTCGCGCGGTAGGTGGTATAAAACCACTGCACGATCCGGGTGTCGTTGCCGGGCGGGGTCTGCATGGCCTGGTCCGGATCACCCAGCGTGATGAACACCTCGCCCCGATCGGTGCGCCAGCCGACTCCGCCTTCGTCCTTGAATCGCTCGTTGGCGATGGCGACCCGCGTGAAATACTGGTCCAGCGCCTCGTTCTCCGGTGTCTGCGGGATCGGATCGGTGGCGGTCCAGAACTCGCGCCAGAGCCGGGGCCGGTCCGGCGGCTTCGCACCACGCAGCGCGTTGAGCTTGTCGGCTCCCCATGGGAAATACCGCAGCAGCGCAAGCAGGTTGTCGTAATTGGTGACGACCCAGCTCCGGGAGAAGGAGACCAGCGCGGTGGCCTTCTTGGCCTGCGGCCCCTCGCCCACGGTGATCTTAAGCTCACCGAGCGGAGGCGCGTCGGAAGGCACCCGCAGCACGAAGCCTTCGAGGGGGCGGCCCCCCTTAAACGGGATTGAGCCCTGATAGACCACGCTGTCCCGCTCGTCCCGGACGTCGACGGGCACCCGTGCGGGTCCCGGCAACTGATACCCCTCGACGTACATCGTCAGCGAATCCCCGCCCCCGTTGGCGACCGTGCCTCGCGGGTTGAGCACCGCCGCCAGCGTATCGGCCAGCCGCTCACGGGCCTGGGCCGCGTAAACCAGGATCGGCATGGTGGTGCTTCCGGCTCGGAATCCCGGCACCTCCACGAGCTGCTCGGCGCGAGAGGAGACGTTCGATGCGGGATCCCGCACCGTCACCGTCAGGGAATAGCTGCCCGGCGCGAGCAGAAACCCCTGCTCCACGATGATGCTTTCGTCGTTGCGCTGGGTTTCGGCGAACGACTCTACCCGTACGATTTCGTCCCGCACCGCCTGTACCGGCGGCATTCCGGGCCGCACGAAGCCGATCTCGACCCGGAATCGCGTGGAGAAGGCGCGGCCGTCCCTTTGAAACGCGAAAGCGTGGTTGTCGAAGGAGAGGCCTACCCGCGCGATGGTCGAGTCGCCCCGCCCTGCCACGTACGCAGTCGTTCCGACGAACGGCATCGGCCCGCTTGCAGCCAGCCGCCCCATGCGCTGATAGAGCGCTGAGAGGTTGAAGAGCTCGTTGAGGGTCTGCTCGGTCGACGGAATCACACTTCCCGATGGCGTACGGCGGGCCCCGCCACAGGCTACCGAGGCGAGCAAGAGCCCGGTGGGCACCGTGCGTCGGAACAGGTCGGAGATCGTCATGCGAGGGCCGCGGAAAAGGGTGGCCAGACCGATCGGAAGGGTCGAGAACACAGGGGGGACGCCCGCCAGGGGCCCGGGATGCACTCGCGCGGCTTGTGAGGGGTCCCCGCCGGCAGTAGTTTGGACTGCCTCCCATGAGCCAAGATAATCTCGTCGGTCGGACTGTGGCCGGATACAAACTCCTCTCCCATGTCGGCGAGGGTGGCACCGCCACCGTCTATCGCGCGGAGCATTCGGAGCGCGGGCCGACGGCGATTAAAATTCTCCGCCCCCGTATGGCGCAGGATCCGGTGGCCGTCAAGCGCTTTTTGCGCGAAGCAGAGTTCGGCGCCCGCATCAATCACGAATACATCATCCGCACCTACGACTACGGCGAATCCGAGGGCCTGTATTTCCTGGCGCTCGAGTGGGCCCGGGGCGAGCCGCTGGGCAGCTTCCTCAGTGCCGCCGGCCGGCTCGTCCCCCCGCTTGCCGCCAAGATCATCGAGCAGCTTGGGGCCGCGCTGGCCGTGGCGCACAAGGCTGGCATCATCCACCGCGATTTGAAGCCCGCCAACATCATGTACGACCCGGAGACGCAGACGGCGCGTCTCCTCGACTTCGGAATCGCGAGGGACGCCGAGGACAATCCGGCGGACCGGCTGACCCGGGCGGGGTTCTTCGTGGGCACGCTGCAATACGTGGCCCCCGAGGCCTTGTCGGGAGAGCTGGTGGGTGAGCAGGCGGATGCCTACAGCCTGGCGACCATCGCCTACCATCTTCTGACCGGGATCCTTCCCTTCCCCGGCCGCAGTCCTCGCGAACTGTTCCAGCAGCTGCTCACCCAGTCGCCGATTTCGCTCAATGAGGCCGTGAAAGGCCTCAAGTTTTCCAGGGAAGTCGAGGCCGCGGTGATGACCGGCCTCGAGAGAGATCTTACCAAACGGTGGAAAACGGTGGGGGAATTCGCCAAGGCGTTCTGCGTCGCCGCAGGCGCGGATGTGCCCCCGGAAAAGAAAGGCGGCTTCCTGTCTTCATTCTTCCGCCGTGGCAACGAGTGACCGATCTGGAAGCGCTCGCCGCTCTATTGCGCGCGCGCTCCGTCAGCCTCGGCGATTTCCTGCTCTCCTCCGGCCAGCGCTCCACCTACTACATCGACGCCCGCAAGACCACCATGTCCGCTGAGGGCCAGCAACTGATCGGGAGGCTCAGCCTCGCCGCCATCCGGACGGCGGGTTGGCAGCCCGCCGCAGTGGGCGGGCTGACCATGGGCGCCGACCCAGTGGCGTACGCCATCGCCCGGGAAAGCCTCGACGCACCTCCGCTGATCCAGGCGTTCAGCGTACGAAAGGCAACCAAACAGCACGGCACGCGCAGGCGGATCGAAGGGAATTTCTCGACTGGCGATCCGGTGGTGATCGTGGAAGACGTTATCACCTCAGGCCGGTCCGCCATCGAGGCGATCGACGCGGTGATCGGGGCCGGAGGCCGAATTCTCGGTGTTCTGGCCGTGGTGGATCGCGAGCAAGGTGGCCGTGAGACGCTTCAGGCTAAGGGAATAAAAGTAGTTGCATTAACAACAACCATGGAGCTCAGTCTGCGCTAACCGACCCGCCGCCTAAGCCGATCAGCTTTCCCGCGGAGAGCCCCGCAATGGGTGAAACCCCGCCCAGAGCCTCCCGTACGGCACCACCAATTGTGCAAGAAAACGCTCCAACGCCGTCGGGAAGGGAAACCGACGACGAAACTCACCGGGCGTGATGCCGAGCATCGCCCGGATCGTGCGACCGAAGCTTTGCGGCGAGGAGCAGTCCAGCCGGTAGGCGACGTCCGCTACCGACCGACCACCCCCCTCAAAGAATTGGGCCGCATAGAGCAGCCGGACCGCCGCGAGGTAGGTCTTGGGAGAGGGAAGTCCCGCTCGGGCAAACCGGGACATCAGCGTGCTCGGCTTGATCTCGAAGCGCACCGCCACCGCCCGCACTGCCGGCATCTCCGGCGCGAGCCGGATCAGCACCTCGAGGAAGACTCGCGCGTCCTGGGGCAACTCGGGCAGCGATGCGAAGACCGGAGCCAATATCCGGGCAGCCCCGTGAGTGGCCGGCTCCGCCACCAGCTGGCGCAGGCGATTCCACCCGGCGGGGACGGTGACATCCACCACCTGGCGCACGCCGGTGGCGCCGAGCCGAAGCAGGGTTTCCGAGGCGATCGCGTCGTGGCGGGTTACCAGCGCAACGGTGGGGATGCCGGGAAAGCTCCGGACCAGTTGATCGACTTCGTCGACCCGGCCCTGGGCGCACTGGTGCACCGAGATGAGCACCACGTCGACCGCGCGCTCCCGTACGGCGCGCACCACCTCGGGTACCGAGTTCCGGTGCAAGACCGCGAAACAGCCTACGCTGGCGGCGTCGAGGCTGGCTCGCTCGGCTGGGGTCACTACCGCCGCCACGGTGGGGGCGGCAGGTCGGGGCAGGGCGGCGACTCGCATCGATACGTCCGTAGCGTAGGTTCAGGGGGAACGATGGGTCGGTTCCCTCAACAGCCAGTCAACCCGACTACCGGCTCGGATCTCGCGGGACGGTGCCGAACGCAACGAACTCCCCCTATTCGGCATCGAATGGGGTATCCCCCGGCAAGGTCGTGGCAGTGACAGACACCGAGCTCTACCAGACCCTGGTGCGGACGCTGGGCCGGCAATACCGGCTTGAGCGGGAGGGCGGGCGGGGCGGGATGGGGGTGGTATTCCTGGCCACCGACCTGGCTCTTGACCGTCCGGTTGCGGTCAAGGTCATCCACCCGGATCTGGTGGTGAACCGGGCGCTGGCCACCCGATTCCTGGCGGAGGCCCGGCTGGTGGCGCGGATCCGCCACCCGAACATCGTGGCGGTGCACACCGCGGGCGACGCCGAGGGCCATCTCTTCTACGTGATGGACTTTCACGAAGGCGAGACGCTCCGGCAGCGGCTGCGCCGGGAGCGCCGTCTCCCCGAGGCGGTCGCCGTCTCGATCGCGGCGGACTTGGCGCGGGCGCTGGACGCCGCGGCCGCAGCGGGAGTGGTTCATCGCGACCTCAAGCCCGAGAATATCCTGCTCGAGGGTCCGCCCGACGCTCCCCGGGCGCTCTTGGCCGACTTCGGGATCGCCCGGCTGGTCAACGGCGTCGACGGAACGACGGGCCCGACCGCCGTCATGGGCACGCCGACCTACATGAGTCCCGAGCAAGCTGCGGGTGAGGAGCTCGACTCGCGCAGCGATCTGTATTCGCTGGGAGTAATGACCTACGAGATGCTAGCAGGCGACCCTCCGTTCACCGGCACACCACGCGTAGTGGTTTCGCGGCAGATCGTCGACCCGCCCCCGCCGCTCTCCCAGGTCCGTCCCGGGCTCTCCGTTCCGGTGACTGCCGCGGTGATGCGGGCGCTCCAGAAGGTCCCGGAAGCCCGCTGGCAGACCGGGGCCGCGTTCCGGCGCTCGTTGCTGGGTGAGCCAACACCGCCGGCCCCGATCCAGCCGGGGACGCGGCGGCGGCGCGGACTCGCACTCGCGCTGCTGGTCATGCTCACCGCGGCGGTTGGTGTATTGGTGAAGGGCAGGGCAGGGCAGCCCCCCGCCGCCAATCCCCGCCTCTCCCTGTCTGGGGCGACGTAGCGGATGCGGCTCGCCGTGCGCCCGCAGCCGATCGGGCCAGCGTTGCGGGGGCGGGCGCCGCCGCCGCCGTGGGGCTGCTGCTCGGTGCCGAACCGGACAGCCGCCCGCTGGCCGAGCTGGAAACGCTGACCGGCCGGAGCGCTTCCGCCGAGGTGCGCGCCCTGGCGGCGCTGGCCCGGGGCGACACCGCCGTGGCCCGGAAGACGCTGGCCGATTCGGGCGGGAAACCGGATCGGCGCAAGCTCAAGGGCGACGTAGTGTACCTCGGCTTTGCCTGGAACGATCCCCGCCCGCTCGAGGCGGAGGCCCGGTACCAGCTGGGCGACTATCGGGGCGCCATCGAAAGGCTTCAATCCTTCAACGAGAACCAGCTGTACCGCCGGGGATTCGATTCGCGCTGGGGCATCCTGGGCCGGGTACATCTGCTCCGCGGGCTGGCGTACGAGCGCGTCGGCGAGCCCGGTCGGGCTTCCCGGGAGTTCCGGGAAGTGGTGGTGGCATGGGAGGGCGCCGACGAACCGCTCCTGACCTTCGTCCAGCAGGCCCAGGCGGGCCTGGCACGTCTGCGCGGCGCGATGGAGAGCAAGAGCGACGCGGTGATCGACCCGCCGGGATGTTCGGGCTGCAGCGGGATCCGCTAGCTACGGGGTCGGCAACCCCGTATTGTTCTGGCGCGGGTCGGACGCGATGGTCGCGGGGGAACGCGAGTTCTTCCGAGGAAAGTCCGAGCTCCAACGGGCAGACTGCCAGGTAACACCTGGGCGCCGAGAGGCGACGGACAGGGCCACAGAAAACAGACCGCCTCACGCAAGTGAGGTAAGGGTGAAACGGTGGGGTAAGAGCCCACCGCGCTCCTGGCAACAGCGAGCGGCACGGCAACCCCCAGTCGGAGCAAGGCCAAATAGGCGGCGAGGTGTGGCCCACACCGACAACACCGGCAACGGTGAGCCGCGGGTAGGCTGCTCGAGGTGGCCGGCGACGGCCATCCCAGACAGATGACCATCCTTCACGCGCAAGTGTGGGGAACAGAACTCGGCTTACGGTTCGACCCGCGCCCCCGGCGTCCCCCAAAAAGGACGCCGGGGGTTGAAGTTTGGTAGCTTTCGTCGTCCCCGGGGGCGGGAACCGGCCTGCCCTCCCATTTCAAGTGAGGTGCTTCATGTCGGTGCATTCCACCCTTCTTGGGTCGCTGGCCCTGGTGCCGTTCCTCCTTCCCAACACGACCCCGGCGGCAAGCACCACCCGATACCGCTTCGACCTCAAGGTGGAGACGACGGTGGATCTGAGCGTGGTCGGCGCCCCGACCCAGATCACCAATCTGGGCCTCTCCGCCTGGGTGGTGATGACGCTCTCTGACAGTGCGGGCGGCAAGGTGGTGCATGTGATCGTCGACTCGCTCAAGACCGAGACCAACATCCCGCAAATCACTTCCGCCACGATCGACAGCGCCAAGGGCGGAATGGTCCACGGGTTCGTCGACCCCACCGGGCACATCAAGAAGGTCACCGCGACGCCCAGCGGAAACCCACTCCTCGCCTCGGTGCAGGGGGTCGTCAATGCGCTCTTTCCCCGGGTCAAGGCCGGTACGAAGCCCGGCGACCACTGGGTCGACACGACGGAGGTCAACAACGCCAGTGAGGGGAACAACACCACGGTCAAGCTCATCCTGAACTATTCCACGGAGGGCAATGAAACCGTGGCCGGGGTACCCGGCATCAAGGTGTCGGCGAGCTCCACGTCCACGGTGACCGGTACCATGGAGAACGCGATGGCCGGCACCATGGAAGTCGAGGGAAACGGCACCGGCACCGGAATGTTCTACGTCGGAGCCGATGCGAGATTCCTGGGCGGTGTTCTGTCCTCCACCATCGACCAGAGACTGAAGGTCGCGATGGCGCCGGCACCGATCCCCGTCAAGACAACTCAGTCGCTCACCGTGACGCTGATCAAGTGAGGCTGGGCCTCCTGGGCGCCGCCGCCCTGCTGGGCGCGTGCGGAGGCGCCAGGCCCTCGGCACCCCCAGCCCCGGTCCACGGGCCCGAGGCGGCGCCGCTTCCGGCCGCTCCGAGCGGTCCGCTTCGCTACCGGCTTGCGGGCCCCCTGGGCTACGAGGTCGAACGCTACGACAGCCTGTTCTACGCCAGTATGCCGGGAGCACCCCAAGCCACCGCCAAGCGAGGCATCCTGACGGTTCGGCCTCTCGCGGGACGAAGCAACGACGTGGAGGTGCGACTCGACTCTCTGGTGGGCCTCGAGGATACCCGCCTGACACCGGGGGCGGTCGACAGCAGCATCGGGAGCCGATGGCAATTCACCCTCGGCCCCTCGGGACCGAACCGCACGTTGCTGGGGGGTCGTCCGACGATTCTGGCCGGCCAGATCGAGGCGGTGATAAGGTTGTTGTTCCCGCAACTACCGTCTGCCGGCCTTCGGGGTCAGGACGTGTGGTCCGATTCGACGGCCTACCAGCTCAAGCTCGATGCCTTCGATGCCTTCGAGACGGTCGCACAGACCAGCCAGACCGTGCCAGACACCCGATCGCCGGGCCAGGGGATGGCTGCGGTGACGGTGGAAGCGAACGGGCGGCTCTCCCGCAGCGGCACGGCGATGCAGGCTGGACAGACGATGACCCTTACTGGTGCCGGGCTACGCCGAATGCGCTACGAGTTTGCGTCGGAGGGGTGGGTGCGCACACTGACCGCGCGGGACTCGCTCGACCTCGTGGTTGCGGTCGGAGGTGGCGAGAGGGTTCCGGTGCGCTGGCGCTCGACGCTCATCGGGCGGCGGCGTGACCTACCCCTTCGCTGAGCCGGCACGACTCGGGGGACGGCGCCGCCGAGGGCTCCGGGTGCTGAAGCAGGCTTTCCTTCTTTTCGCACTCCTGTTCTTCGCCTGGCTCTGGTTCCTCTGGCCGCCCCCGGCCTGGTATCGGTGGGCATGGCCCCGACAAACCGCGTTCATGTCGATGCGGCGGGGAGAGGAGCGCCAGGCGCTCAAGCAGAACGCTGCCGGCGGCGAGCTACCCAGGCGGCTGTATCAGCCGGTTCCGATGGAAGCGATCGCACCGGCGGCGAAGGCGGCGGCGCTGGTGGCCGAAGATCACCGCTTCTACGAACACGCCGGCATCGACTACGTCGAGTTCCGCCACGCGCTGGGCTATCGGCCCGACGATTTTTCCATCGGGAGCGCGAAAGATCGGGCCGAGCTCTTGCGGGCGGTGAGACGAACCCTCGCGGGGAAGGGAAGGCTGCGCGGGGCCAGCACCATCTCGCAGCAGCTGGCCAAGAACCTGTATCTCTCGCCCTCTCGGAACCCGCTCCGCAAGATCAAGGAAGCGGTGACCGCCTGGCGGCTGGAGTACTGGCTGGGAAAAGAGCGGATTCTCGAGTTGTATCTCAACGTGGTGGAGTTCGGACCCGAGGTGTGGGGCGTCGAGGCAGCAAGCACGAAGTACTTCGGTCATTCGGCCCGGCAGCTGACCCTCGATGAGGCGGCGGCGCTGGCCGGCTCTCTGCCGTTTCCGCTCAAGTCGAATCCGGGGTACCGGCCGGGCCGGATGCGGTGGCGTCAGGCCATGATTCTTCGGAGGGTACGGGGGGAGAAGATCGAGATTCCCAGGACGGCGGAAGAAGTGGATTCGGTGCGGCCGGACACGAGCGAGATTCCCGATAGAGAACGGTAGCGTCCAACCGAGCTAGGGTGTCCGCAGCCCGCCGAGGACAGCCACCGGGGCGTTTCGATTTTCCGTGGTGCCATCCCCCAACTGGCCGTCCGCGTTCAGGCCCCAGCAGAGCAGGGCATGCAGGTCGGTGATGCCACAGGTATGCTCTGCCGCCGGCACAACGACCAGGAACTTGTGGCCGCCCGATACGGGCAGCGGTGTGCCGGAGCAGCCGAACGTCATGTTGAAGGCGCTGCAGGTGTCTGGCGTCGCGGTTGTGCCGAGCTGCCCGTTGCTGTTGGCGCCCCAGCAATACGCCGCGCCGGTGGTGCTTGATGCCGCAGCCCGGCGTAAAGATATTGTTTCCAGGCCCGGCACGAACTGCCACAAAGGAGGTTCCGCCGACGAGGGGCGCCGGAAGTTTGATGTCCGGGCGAAAAGCTGTCGTACCCTGTCCGAGCGACCCGAAAAAATCGGAGCCCCAGCAGTAGGCAATCCCCGTGGCGATACCGCAGGTAGTCGACGCACCGGGGTCGATCGAAGTAAAGAGAAGCCCCCCGCCGACCGGAGCCGGCGTACTCCGCGAAATCGAGGTCCCATCACCCAACTGACTGAACGTGTTTCCGCCCCAGCAGTAGGCGAGTCCGGTCGAGGTCAAACCGCAGGCGTGCAACAGCCCGGAAGAGATCGAGCGGAAGGCTGCTCCTCCTGTTTGAACTTGGACAGGAACCAGTGACCAGGAAGGGATGCTATTGCCAAGCTGGCCGGAGTAAGTATTCCCCCAGCAATAGGGAACCGCATCGGCTGTGAGCCCGCAGTACGATCCGCCACCGCCTGACAGCGATTCGAACAGGAGTTGGCCGGCGCTGGGAACGGGAACACGCGACCCCACCCGCGTCCCGTTGCCGAGCGCCCCGAAGTCGTTGTTCCCCCAGCAGTTGACCGCACCGCTGACGATGAGCCCGCAGGCTGAGCTGGTGCCCACAGCAATCGCCGAGAAGGTGACTCCCCCCGCAACCGGCACCGGGACGCTGGTGGATGCGGTGGTCCCGTCGCCGAGCTGGCCTTCGTCGTTCTTTCCCCAGCAATACGCCGCGCCGGTCTCCGTCAAGGCGCAAGCGAAGTTCGTCCCCAGTCCGAGTGCCGCCGCGGGGCGCGGCGAGACCTGAATCGACGCGGTCGCGGTGCGTTGACCGCTCGTCGCGCTAATCGTCACCGGACCCACCATGAGGCCGGAGACAACACCGGCGTTGTCCACCGTCGCGGTGAGAGGAGCGGAGGTCTGGAAGGTGACAGCGGGGTTGCCGATGCCGCGGCCGTTGATGTCGCGCGCCGTGATGCTGAGGTGCAGGGTGCCGCTCATGGGCACCGTGGCAGTGGAGGGATCGATCGACAGGGAGCCGACTTCGGCGGGCTCCGTGGGGGCGGTGTGGCACGCGCCCAGAGCCACAAGCAGCGCAACGGTAAGAGAGAAGGGGCGCATCGCTCGCGCGCGCCTTCCCGGCGCTAGTCCACCAGCCGCAGCGGCATCACCAGCGTCATGAAACTCGCCGGATCGTCCCATCCCACCGGCTCGCAGGTCGCGGCCCGCTCGGGCGCCTTGAAGGTCATGCGGACCTCGTCGGTCGGCATGTACTTCAGGATCTCGAGCATGTACGCGGCGTTGAACCCGATTTCGAGGGAGTCCCCCTCGTAGGCCACCGACAGCTCCTCCTGGGCTTCGCCGAGGTCGGGGGTCTGGACCGACATCTTGCAGGCGCCGTTGGTGAACGCCATACGGATCCGGTGGGTCTGGTCGCTCGCCACGATGCTCATGCGGCGGAGCGCCGCCGCCAGCGCCGCCTTGTCTGCGGTGAGGCTCTTGTCGTTTTCCCGGGGGATGACTTGCTCGTAGTTCGGGTACGGCCCCTCGATCAGCCGGGTGTAGACCTGGGTGGTGGTCGAGCGGAAGCCGAGATGGTTGTCGCTCCTTCCGATTTCAATCTCCTCGTCTCCCCCGAAGAGCCGGCGAATCTGTTCCAGCGCCTTGGGCGGGATGATCAGATCCGCCTGCCCGCCGCCCTGGCCGCTGGTGGGGACATCCATGCGCGCCAGCCGGTGCCCGTTGGTGGCCACCATGCGCATCCGGTCGGCACGGAGCTCCCAGAGCACCCCGTTCAGGATCGGTCGGCTCTCCTCGGTGCTCGCGGCGAAGGCGACATGGGTGATCAGCTTCTGGAGATCCTTGGCCGCGACTTTCCAGCCGCCCTCGAACTTGACGCTCGGAAAGGCGGGGAACTCGTCCCGGGAGAGACCCAGGAGCTTGAACTTCGACTTGCCGCACTCGATGGTGGCGCGCTGCTCGCCCGAGCTGGTCATCCGAATGGCGGCGTTGGGAAGCTCCTTGACGATTTCAACCAGCTTGCGCGCCGGGAGTGTGGTGGCGCCTTCCTGGTCCACCGAGGCCGGGATGGTGGTGCTCACCGAGATGTCGAGGTCCGTGCCGGAAAGCTTCAGTCCGTCCTTGGACGCCTCGACCAGGATGTTGGCCAGCACGGGAAGCGTCGTCTTCGACGGCACGCTTGCCGCGACCGCCCCGAGACCTTCGTGGAGTTTTTCCCGCGTGATTGTGAACTTCATCCGAGCGCTCCCCGCAAAGCCCTATAAGAAGAGACTACTAACAGATAGTTATACCTAGCAGTAGTAGTAGAGGGGCTGGAAATGTGGACACGACCCCCAAGTGACGTGCCCATCGACGCATCCCTCATTTGATCGCGTGGGGACCGTGTGGGTGTTGGGGACAGCCGTCCCCATGCTGCGCCCTTATCCCCGATCGTCCACAGCGCCGTATGCGTCGAAGCGATTACGGTGCGTACAACTCCTGCCGAGCCGACTCAACGCGTTCGCGGAACTGACGATCGCGCTGTAGTTGCCGCTGCACCTTGTCCACACTGTGAATCACGGTCGAGTGATCACGGCCACCAAACGCCTGCCCGATTTCCACCAGCTGCATCTGCAGGACTTCGCGCGCTAGGTACATCGCGATCTGGCGCGGCACGGTGAGCGTCTTGATGCGCGCCTTGGAGCGGAGCCCCTCGGGCGTCACCCCCCAGCGGCGGGCCACGACGTCCTGCACTTTGTCGATCGTCGGATTCTGCTTGGGCAGCGAGCCTGGCTGTTCCTGGCCCGGCCGGATCTTGTCCGCCAGGGCTTCACGGGCCAGATCGATGGTGATCTCGCGGTGCCGGAGCGAAGCGTAGAGCAGGAGCTTGATGATGCACCCCTCCAGCTCCCGCACGTTCGAGTGGACGTATTCCGCGATGAAGCTCAGGACTTCGTCAGGAATCGTCGTTTCGAGGTGGTCCTGCTCCTGCTTCTTCCGCAGGATGGCGATCCGGTGCTCCAGGTCGGGCTGGCCCACGTCGGCCACCATGCCCCATTCGAAGCGGCTGACCAACCGCGCCTCGAGGCCGGGCATTTCCTTGGGAGGCCGGTCCGAGGTCAGGACGATCTGCTTCTTGGCCTCGTACAGGGTGTTAAACGTGTGAAAGAACTCTTCCTGGGTGGCCTCCTTGCCCTCCAGGAAGTGTACGTCGTCCACTAGGAAGAGGTCCACATCGTTGCGATACCGCCGCCGGAGCTCCGGCATGGTACGAGAGTGGATGCTCTCGATAACCTCGTTGATGAATTGCTCGGCGCCGACGTAGAGCACCCGCACCGAGGGGCTCCGCCGGGTGACGATATGGCCGATGGCCTGCATGAGGTGGGTCTTGCCCAGCCCGGTGGCCCCGTAGATGAAGAGGGGGTTATAGAGCTTCCCCGGGGCCTCCGCGACGGCGTGGGCGGCCGCCGCGGCGAGCTCGTTCGACTTGCCGATGACGAAGTTTTCGAAAGTGTAGCGCTCGTTGAGCGGCTGCGCGGGTGCGTTGGCCGCAGCGGCGGAGTTGCCGCCGGGGATCGGCGCGACGAAGAAATCCATCTGGGGGCGCTGCAGCCGATCCTCGTCAACCCGGAAGATGACCGAGACCGGCCGCCCCAGCGCGCGCTCAGCGAGCCGCGCGAAGAGCCCGGAGTTCTTGGCTTCGTTCCACTGCACCGCGAATTCGTCGGGGACACCCAAGATCAGCCGGTCGCTCTCGAGCGCCACCGGTTTGGCAGGCTCAACCCAGGCCTTGAAATCCTTTTCGGGGATTTCGCGGCGAGCGTCGTCCAGAATGCGCGTCCAGGCCTCTTTTAGCGACAGCTGCATGCCGATCGTTCGGTCGGATGACAGTAGGGATGTTGTTGGGGGAGGCGAAGCTACGACACGCTTGTGGAAAAGTCAACCTTGACCGAAACGGGTTCGGGCGGCTAACTTTGCGGGCTCATTGGAGGCCAAGAATTTCGTATGCAGCCGACATATCGTCCTCGCAATCGCAAGCGAATCAACCGCCACGGTTTCCGGGCCCGGATGGCGGACCGTTGGGGCCGCGAGGTGCTTTCCCGTCGTCGCAAGAAGGGCCGCAAGCGTCTCACCGTCCGGATTCCCTCGAAGCACGGCGGAAGCTGACGGCAGCCGAGCGGCTGCCGCGCGCGTGCCGGCTCACCCGCACTTCGGAGCTTCGCCGGGTGCAGGAAACCGGCAGGCGGCGGCGGTTGGCGCACCTCGATGTGTTATGGACAGACAATCAGGCGGGCCACCCGAGGGTGGGACTGATCGTTCCGAAATTTCAGTCCAGCGCGGTGGCCCGCAATCGTTTACGGCGCCGGCTCCGTGAGGTCTGGCGCCGGGAGTTGAAGCAGGGTTTGCCCTCCTGGGACGTGGTGATTCGGGCTCGGCGGGAAGCGTATGGAGCCGCATTCGCGGCGCTTTCAAGCGAGTTGCTGACTTGGCGGACGGCGGTGGGGTGAACCGGTGCAGCCCATTGCAGGATGGCCTCGACGGGCGGCCATGGGCGTGATTCGGGGCTACCAGCGCTTCATCTCCCCGGCGCTGCCGCGGAGCTGCCGCTTCACCCCGAGCTGCTCGCAGTACACTCTGGAAGCCATCGGTCGGTACGGTGTGCTTCGCGGTGGATGGCTGGGCGCTCGCCGGATCGTGCGCTGCCATCCCTTCAACCCGGGCGGGTTCGACCCCGTGCCGTAATCTCCCGGATACCCCCCACGATTATGGATCGTCGCGTTCTCCTGGCCGTCGTGCTGATGATGGCGGTCGCCATTCTGCCTTCGATGTTCTTCTCGAAGCCAAAGCCGGTTGCCCGGACGGACGGGCGGACGGGCGGACGGGTGGACACGGTCGGTCGGTCAGGTGGACGGGCGGACAGTGGGTCGCCAGTCCCCGCGCCCGTGCTTTCGCGGGATTCCCTGTCCGCCCGCCCGCCTGACCGCCTGTCGGAAGACACCCTCGTCGTCGCGTCGCCCCTCTACCGCTACGCGTTCTCCACTCGCGGTGGCCGGATGATCGAGGCGACTCTCCTCGAGTATCCGTCCATGCGGCCGGAGGAGAACCGCCGTCCCGCGCAGATCCTGACCCCGCAGAGCGACCTGCTCTCCCTGGGACTGCTCTCGGGCCGCGACACCGTCTGGCTCCGTGACTGGCAGTTCGAGCCCTCGGCCCGGTCCCTCGACGTCCAGGGACCGACCTCGCTGCGGCTCACCGCCCGCCAGGGCGGAGTCGCGGTGTCGCTCACCTATGCCTTCAAGCCCGACAACTATCTGATCGACGTCGCGGGCACGATCGAAGGCCTCGGGCCCGACGGCGGCACGCTGCTGGTGGGAATGGGCCCCGGCCTCCGCAACACCGAATCCGACAGCATGGAGCACGCGCGCGAGCTCGGCGTGGTGGTGAAAGGCTCCAAGGCGGACCTCACCCGGTTCGGCAAGCTCAAACTGCATCAGCCGATGGCGTTCAACGGCCCGTTCGAGTGGGTCGCGGTCAAGTCGAAGTACTTCGTGACCGCCATCCTGGCCCCTGATACCGGCAGCACCGGCCGGAATGGCGGGATCGGCGGGGCCACCGCCCTCGCGACCGATACTGCCGGGAAAACCACGACCGCGGCGGCGATCACGGTCGGCATTCCGGTCCGGTCCGCAGGTGCGTTCCACTACCAGTTGTATGCCGGGCCGCTGGAGTATCCCCGGCTCCAGGCCATCGGACACGACTTCGACGACGTGAATCCCTACGGGTGGCCGGGTTTCCGCACCATCATCCGCCCGGTGGCGCTGGGCGCCCGGTCGCTGCTGGTCTGGATGCACCAGAGCCTGGGGCTCGCCTACGGCGTGGGGCTTATCCTGTTCGGCATCCTGATCCGGATCCTGTTGTGGCCGCTCAACCAAAAGGCCATGCGCTCCACGATGGCCATGCAGGCGGTCCAGCCGCTAATCAAGGAGCTGCAGGAGAAGCACAAAGGTGATCCGCAGCGGCTGCAGCAGGAAATGTTCAAGCTCTACAAGGAGCACAACGTCAATCCGTTCGGCGGCTGCTGGCCGATGCTGCTGCCGTGGCCGATCCTGCTGGCCTTCTTCTTCGTGTTCCAGAACACCATCGAGCTGCGGGGCGCCTCATTCCTCTGGCTCCCGGATCTTTCCCGGCCCGACCCGCTCTACATCATCCCGGTGGTGATGGGACTTTCGATGTTCGCGCTGAGCAAGATCGGCCAGCTTGGCATGCCGCCGAATCCCCAGATGAAGATGATGCTGTACATGATGCCGGGGATGATGACCTTTCTCTTCCTCAAGTTCGCGTCGGGGCTCAACCTGTACTACACGGTGATGAACTTCGCGAGCCTGCCACAGCAGTGGATGCTGTCGCGGGAGCGGCTGCGGCGCCAGGTGCCGCCGGCCCCGGCCCTGCCACCCCCGAAGAAGAAATCAGGGTAAGCCGGATCCTCGGAGGAGTCCGCGTCAGCCTCAGAACAGGATGCGTCGATTCGGCTCGCACTGGAGTTCCGGAGCGAGCGGCGGCTCCCACCGGTCTGGCACCATCGCAGGCTCGGCGCCCATCTCCCCGGCGGCGGCGGCGGCGGCCTCCCTTGGCGTCATCCCCGCGTCCACGAAATCGGCCATCCGCTTGACGCGTGCCGTCATTGCCCCCCAGGTAAGGTCGTCCAGCACCGCCTCACGCCACAGGCTGCTGGCCACCCAATCGAGCTTGGCCCGCCGCCGGGCGGAAAGCGGGAAGGCGAGTCCCCGCCGGGGAGCGGGGAGGACGTTGGCGAGCAGCACGATCTCGGTCGGGGTGAGCGCTGCGAGCGGGCGGGCGAACAGGTGCTCGCTCGCCGCGGCGATTCCCCAGACACCCTCCCCCCACTCGACGACGTTGAGGTAGAGTTCCAGCTGGCGGTCCTTGGACAGCGCGTGGGAAATCTGATAGGCCAGGAGGTACTCGCGGAGCTTGCGCAGCGGGGTCCGCCTCGGAGAGAGAAAAAGGTTGCGGGCGAGCTGCTGGCTGATACCGCTGCCCCCGCGAGACAGGTCGCCCCGGATGATCCGGGCCAGCATCGCCTGCTGATTGCCCCAGTCGAGCGTCCCGTGACTGTAAAACCGGAGGTCTTCCGCTGCGAGGACCGCGCAGACCACCGAAACCGGCACGGAATCGAGGGGGACCCAGCGCTGGTGGCGCGGCGGATACCCCTCCCGCGCGCGCTGCGCCATGTACGCCGTGGTGGCTGGTGCGGTCTCGGCCAGCGATGCGATCACCTTGCGGTGACCCAGCCAAATCAAGGAGAGATCGACGACGATGATGACGACAGCCAGGGACACGGCGCCAGCCGCAACGAATCCGCTCCGCCGAAGGAAGGCCGGTATGCCGCGTTTCACGTGGACCGTTGCCCTTGTGCTAGTGGCCGGATGTGCCCAGGACGAGGTGATCCCCTTCGCCGACGG
Organism: Gemmatimonadales bacterium; assembly: GCA_043741355.1. GTDB lineage: Bacteria > Gemmatimonadota > Gemmatimonadetes > Gemmatimonadales > GWC2-71-9 > JABFSM01. The sequence goes on from JAYUAL010000059.1 coordinate 17,501, forward strand.
TCCGCTCGCGCTCGAGATTCGCTACCCCACGTCCGTGCCCATGAGGATAATGGATTCGATCTCGGTGTGGGGAAGCGTGGGCAGCGGCGCGGCGGAGCTTCGGGTCAACGGGCAACGGGTTCGAATCGCGCCAAACGGCGGATTTGCTGCCTTTCTGCCGGTGCCGCCCGGCAAGCAGCCGAAGCTCGAACTGGAGGCGCGCAAGAGAGGGGCGGTGTTGTACCGCTCGATCCCGCTCACCCTGGGTCGGCAGACTCCGGACCCCCCGGCGGTTCTCCGGCCGATTGCGCGATGGGTGCGTGTGCGCCGCCCGCCCAGCGACACGACCGACCCGGCCAGGCAGGCCAGCCCGAGATACTCGAGGTGGACTCCGGGGGGGACTCTTGGCGCTACCCCTGGCGCAAGGGATCCGGCTTCTGGCGGACGCGGAGACGTCCGCGGCGCTCCGAGTGCGCCTGGCGAAGGACGTCGCCGTATGGATTCCTCGCGATGAGGTGGAGGACGCACCTCCGCGCCGCTCACTTCCGATGGTCACCGATCCGCGTCTCCGCGAGTCGGCGACGCAATCCGTCCTCGACGTTACGGTGGCAGAGCCTCTCCCGACGACGGTGGAGCTCGTGGGGACGCACCTGCGCTGGACCCTCTTCGGTGCCGGGAGCGCGGTGACTCGGCTCATGCCGGAGTCCCGCGGTCTGGCGCGCAGTGTGACGGTGAGGGAATCGAAGAACGGTCCGGTGATCATCGATGTGGCGCTCGACGCCCCCGTGCTCGGCTGGCGCTCGTCGTGGCGGCAGGGGCGCGCACGGCTGGAACTCCGTCCCGTTCCCGTCGCCGCGAACGGGCTGACCGGGCTGGTTGTGGCCCTCGATCCCGGGCATCCCCCGGGGGGAACCACCGGGCCAACCGGCCTGGTCGAGGATTCGGTGACGCTGGCGGTCGCCCTCGAAGCCGCGACCCGCCTGCGCGCCCTGGGTGCGCGCCCTTTCCTTACCCGGGCGGACGCGCGACCGGTCTCGCTCGAGGCGCGGATCGCGCTCGCGGAACAGGCCGGGCCGAGCTCTTCGTCTCCATCCATGCCAACGCCCCGGGTGACGGGCGCCCGCCCCGGTCGGTGGACGCGACGCGGGTGTTCTGGTTCCAGCCTCAGGCCAGGCGACTCGCGGAGTCGCTGGAGAACTCGGTGGCGGCAGCGCTGCACCGCGAAAACAGCGGTATCACCTACTCCGACCTTGCGGTCACACGGGCGACCTGGTTCCCCGCCGTCCTCGTCGAAGGGACCGGGTTGACGATGCCCGAGCGCGAGGCCTACCTCCGATCACCTCGAGGCATCGCGGAATACGCTGCCGGGATCGTGGCGGGAATTCAGGGATGGCTGGACGGTCAGCGCCGTCCCGACGCCAAGGCCGGGGAGACCCGTGTTAGGTGACCCTGTTGCCGTACCGGCGACCCCGCCACGATGCGCGGCCCCGCGGTGGTTCGGGTGGCCTCAGCCTGTACTACACGGTGATGAACTTCGCGAGCCTGCCGCAGCAAGGGATGGTGTCGCCGGGCTGACCGGCTCGGCGTCGCCGCCGTTCTCGGCGTAGCCCTTCACCGCCGGACTCAGCAGCAGCGCGCCCCCACCCAGGACCCCGCCCCAGCGGGGCCCGCGGATACACCACTTCTTCACGAACCACGCTCCCGCAGGCAGCCGCGCGAACTCGATCCGGCCCCCCGCTCCGAGTGCGGGGGCAAAGAGGCCGGTGTATCCGAAGTCGAGGTGGCTCAATGCGGCGTCGCCGCGCCGGAGCCAGATGGTGCCGGCGACGTCCGGTCTGGGGCGTTCGCGCCGGGGGGTGAATTCGAGGCCGATCAGCTCCTCCGCCCCAGCGCCCGCCGACACCGAACGGAAACAGTGGGTTTCCAGGAAATAGTCCGACAGCAGCACCTCGTCGTCCGGGGCGTAGTACCACGCACCTGCCGCGGTCACCCGGGCGAACCCGAACTTCCGGAGCGTCGCTTCGGGGACGGCGGTGAAGGACCGGGCGCCCTGCGCGACCCAGGTCGATTCGCCCAGCCAGGTCGAGACCCGGAGATCGGGGTCGAGCTCCACGGCATAGGCGTGCAGCCGGAAGGGAATCCCGGATGTCGCGCGGGTTACGCCCACGGCGACCAGCGCTTTTCGGGCCTCCTCCCAGAGGGCGGCCATGGCGGGGTCCGCTTCCCGATGTCTTCCGCAGACCGACTTGGCGGTGACCAAAAGCTCGAGCAGCAAGACGCGGATCATCGGAAGGGCGAAGCGGTAGTCGCGGGTTTCGCCTGCAGCGAGCTCAATCGTGTCGCTCGAGGCCGTGGCGTAGCCGATCCGGTCACCCCGTAGACGCCAGATTCCCGGCGCCGGCGCGGTAAGGGTGACCCGGCCGAAGCCGTCGGAAAGCGCGCGGACCGTCGGCCGTCCCCGGGGGGGAACCAACGAGACGATGGCGCCCTCGATGGGGGCGCCAGTGGCTTCCTCGACCACCTGGATTCGGAGCGCCTGGGCGGGGAGATCGGTGGCGACGGTGCCGAGGAGGAAGGCCAGGCAGGTTCGGCGCATGGTTCCCCGAGAATAGTGCGCCCAAAGCCGAAGGACCAGCCTGGTTGACCGGCCCCTGATATCCAGCCACCGTTCAGCCATGCTCTCCGATCCGATTGCCGCTCTCGCTACTCCTCCCGGCCGCTCGGCTCTCGCGGTGGTCCGGGTGTCGGGCTGCGGGGCCCTTCAAGTTGCCGGAAGAATCGTTCAGGGCGAGGCGCTCGACCGCCTCCCCGCGCGCGTGGCCCTTCTTGCCACCCTCGTCTCCCCCGACGGGACCGTTATCGACCAGGGTCTAGTCACGATCTTCCGCGCTCCGCACAGCTACACCGGCGAGGACCTGGTGGAAGTCTCCTGCCATGGCGGCCTACTGGCCCCGGCGCAGGTGCTCGCCGCGCTCGTGGGCGCGGGGGCCCGCCCTGCCGCTCCGGGCGAATTCACGCGGCGCGCAGTACTCAACGGCAAGCTCGACCTGCTCCAGGCGGAAGCCGTTGGAGACCTGATCGACGCCACCGCTCCGGCGCAAGGACGGGCCGCACTGCACCAGTTGGACGGAGCCCTTTCCCGCCGTCTCCGGATTCTGCGCGACGAGCTGCTCGAAATGCTGGCCCTGGTGTCCTACGACATCGACTTTCCCGAAGAGGACGACGGCCCGGTGCCGCGCGCCCGCATTCTCGGGAGCCTGGACCGTACCTCCGAGGCTGTGGGGCGGCTCCTCGCCACGGCACCGGCAGGGCTCCGCCTGCACGACGGGGCGCTGGTGGTGCTCGCGGGACGGCCCAACGCGGGCAAGTCTTCGCTGTTCAACGCTCTACTGGGCACCAGCCGGGCGTTGGTGACGGAAATCCCGGGTACCACGCGCGACACTATTGAAGCGCCGAGCGAGGTCCTGGGCTGGCCGATCAAGTTGGCGGATACAGCCGGACTGCGTGATGCGGACGAGCGGCTCGAGCAGATGGGCATCGAGGTAAGCCGTCGCTATGTGGCCGCCGCGGACCTGGTGCTGCTGTGCGTCGAAGCCGGCGCTGAGGTTTCAGCGGCGGAGTGGGTTCTCCTGGCCGAACGCCCCTCGCTTCTGGTCCGTTCCAAAGCCGACCTTGCGCCGGGAGCCGATGAAGGCGGGATCGGCGTGTCGGTGGTGACGGGAGCGGGGCTGGAACGGCTTCGCGCGGGCATCGCCACCCGGCTCTTCGGGGAGGCTGCGAGTACCAGCTACACTGATTTCGAGCCGATGCTGAGCCGGGAGCGGCACCGCACGGCCTTGGCGCATGCGGCAATTAGTCTCAACAAGGCGCGGCCGGAGCTGGGAAAGTGCGGCGATTCGGTCTTGGCGGCCCACCATCTGAGGGGCGCCGTTGCGGCGCTCGAGGAACTGATCGGACTGGTACACCCCGACGAGGTGCTGGGGCGCGTCTTCGCGAGGTTTTGTGTGGGGAAGTAGGGACTATCGGTTGTGGCTTCCGTCGCAGAACGGCCGGGTCTTGGTGAACCCGCAGCCGCACAACTTGATCTGACCGGGAATCTTGGTCGGAGGCGGAACGACCTCGTCGCCCGCGTTGTTCACGATCCTTACCGGTCCCTCGATGATGATGGGGCCGGCGGGTTTGAGCGTAAGGGTGACAGCGGATTCATCGGGCATGCATGAATATAAGACGCTATGACGCTACGACGCTAAGACGCCAGAAGGGTCTCGTTGCGCCTTACCGACCTCCCCGTCCTCGCCGTCCCCCCTGCCTACGCCGTCCGGATTCCCGTCGCTTCGTCTTCGGCGGCCTGGAACTCGCCCATGGAGGCGCGGAGAGCCCGCGCAATCCCGCGGGCGTTCACCAGCGGCTCCGCCATCCGATGGCCCAAATAGTAGCCGCAGCGCTCGGGAAGGACCCGGCCGGTGGATAGCCGTGCGCTGGGGCTCATGCCCCCGGACAGGTACTTGAGCCGGAGGCCGAGGCCGGCTCGATCCAGCTCGTGGTGCACCGCGCGGCGAAGGAAGGCCTCGAGCTCGCGCATCCGTTGATACTGGCGGCGGGGATATCCGAAATAGTCGGAGGGGTCGAGCCCGGGAACCACGGCCTGGGAGGCGTGGACCGCGAGCCCTTCATTGAGGAGGAGCTCGCGAAGAGGAATCCGGCTTCCGGTGATCCAGTAGTCGTAGTATCCGCCCGACTCGGCGATCAGACGGCGCAGCTCACTCGCGCTGGCCGGTGAGGTGTACCTCACGGTGTGAGCGACTTCGTGGGCCACCCAGAGCGGCAGCAGCTCCGGAGCCAGGCCCATACCGTGGGTTTCGGCGTTGACCCGCCCGGTGAAATGTTCGACGCAGACGAACGCCACGCCTCGCCCACTCATTACGAGCTCACCGGCGTTGGCGGCCCCCATGCCAACCATGAGCACGCAATCGGTGGCGCGATCGACCTGGAGAACGTCCTCAGCGCGATGCAGCGCCTCCTCGGCCATCCGGGCGATGTCGACCTGACTCAACATGGCATGAAGGTCGCTGCGGTCCGCGCGCAACGCCCCGGCGATCACCTCAAGCGCGTGGGGACTATCCAGATCGAGGACGTAGTTGCTCCAATAGGCGGCGAGAAGGGGGCGGTGCGCGTCGAGGAAGCGGTGGTAGGCCGCCTCCGGATCCGATTGGGCGAGAATGTCGAGAAAATCGGGGAGGAGATTGATGAGCACGGGACAAGATAAAAAATGTCCCGCGTGAAACAAGACCCCAAAACCAGTTACCGCTCCCCGTCCTTCCGCTTCCGCTTCGAAACCTCATCGAGGAAGCGCCGTTCCTCGGCGGTCAGACTCTGGAGGCCGAAGGCGCTGATCTTGTCGAGCACCCGGTCCACTTCGTCGGAGGAATACTCCTCGCGCACTTCGGGTCGGGCCATGGCGGGACGGACCTCGGCGGCTGGGGTACCCTGGCGGACGGGAATGGGAGCCATGATGGGACGGCGGGTGACCACCTTCGGCTCCTTCCGATCGCGGCGTGACGTGAGACTCTGGATCCGGAAAAACAAGTACCCGGCCGCCATGCCACCGACGTATCCGACGTGGGCCGCGCCGCCATCGGTCCAGGCTGCGAAGGCCAGGTCTGCCAGCGCGAGCAGCACCACGAGGGTGCGGGCCGAGATCCGGAGCGGGAGGGGCGCAAAGACCAGCTCGACGTCGGGCCAGGCAAACGCGAACGCCAGCGCCACGCCGAACACGGCTCCCGAGGCGCCGATCATCGGCGGCGTCGGGAGAAACGAGGAGAGGCCCACGGTCAGAGCGGAGGCGCCCATGCCGCAGTACAGGTAGTAGAGGACGAAGGCCCGGCCGCCCATCCGGCGTTCGACCGGAGGCCCGAAGACGAACAACAGCAGCATGTTCCCGGCCAGGTGCAGCAGGCCGCCGTGGACAAACATGTAGGAGAGGAACGTCCAGGGGCGGCCGGGGGACCGGCCGGGAACGAACTGCAGCAGATCAACGAACGCCGGCGCCGTGAAGACGGTGGCGAGCAGCAGGAACACCACGGCGTTGGTTACCATGATCCGGCCGACCCAAGGGGTGAGCCGGGGCTCCTCGATATACGTCTGCACGCGATCCTGGATCATGGCGTCCTGCTTGCGAGACAGATGCGCTCGCACAGTTCCGGGAAGGGGATTCCCACCACCGCCGCCGATTGCGGCATAAGGCTGGTCGAGGTCATTCCCGGCAACGTGTTCACCTCTAAACAGACCAGTTCGCCCCCTGGTGTCAAGCGAAAATCCACCCGGGAGTACCCCCCCAGCTTGAGCGCCTCGTGGGCCCGGAGGCCCAGCCGACAGCATTCCTCCGTCACCGCCGGGGGAAGATCGGCGGGAAAGATCTCCTCGGACATGCCCGGGGTGTACTTGCACTCATAATCGAACACCTCGTGCCGGGGGATGATTTCCCCGACCGCGAGGGCCCGGTTTTCGAGAATGCCCACGGTCAGCTCACGTCCGGGGATGAAGGCCTCCACCATGACCTCGTCGTCGTAGCGCCCGGCCAGCTCTATCGCCGCGTCATAATCGAGCGGATCCTTGACCACCGTGAGGCCGACGGTGGAACCCTGTTTGGAGGGTTTGACCACCAGCGGCCAGCCCAGACGGCGCCCGGCTTCTTCCCCAGTTGCGGGAGTCATGAGCCAGTCTGCGGTGAGTACGTCGGCGAAGCGAAAAAGGCGTTTCGCGATGTCCTTGTCCATGGCCAACCCGGATCCCAGTGACCCGCTCCCCGTGTAGGGCACCCCCATGACGTCGAGCACCGCCTGAATTGTGCCATCCTCCCCCCGGCCGCCGTGGAGGGCCAGGAAAACCGCCTCCGCGTTCCGTATTACCGGCAGGCTGGAGAGTCCGGAGAGCAGCAGTCCCCGCTCCAGCGCTTCGAGCTCCGCAATAGGGGGTGGCTCTTTGCCGACCGAACCCGAAAGCAGACGGGGCTCATCGGACTCGGGGATGTAACCCCGGGCGGTATCAACTACAGCCACGGCGTGCCCGCGACTCCGCAGGGCCCGGACAATTTGGACCGCGGATGCGATGGCGACGTCGCGCTCGCTGCTGGTCCCCCCGGTGAGAACGGTGATGCGCATAGGGATCAGGATTCAGGCTTGAGGGCTGAGGGGGGTCCCTGAATCCTGAAAGCTGAATCCTCAATCCTGGATCCTCGCCTCATCGAGTGCCAATCAATTGCTGCAACAGATCGTACCGCGAGACAATCCCGATCAACTTTCCCTCTTTCCTCACCAGCGTAGCGGGGCTTTCGCGGGTGAGCATCGGTGCCAGACGGTCGGTGGGGAAGGCGGCGTCCACCACCGGGAAGGGAGCATCCATCACTTCGCGCACCGGGCGATCGAGCATGCTGGGCTGGGCGAGCGCCCGGGTCATCAGCTGGCTCTCGGTCAGCCCGCCCACGCATTCGCCGTCGTCCACGACGGGAATCTGGCTCACGCTCCAAGTGCTCATGAGGTTGAGGGCTTGGCGAACCTGAGCGGCGGGCGCGACGCTCACCAGCGGTGGCGCGCCCTTCGGGCGCCGGGAAAGGAGCTGCTGCACCGTCATCCGTGGGGCATCGAGGAGCTGGTTTTCCTGCATCCAGTCGTCGTCGAAGACCTTCGACAGGTAGCGCTCCCCGGTGTCGCACAACACGGTGACGATGCAGGCGGCCGGATCATTCACCTCGCGGGCCACCGCCAGAGCGATCACCAGGTTGAGTCCGGTGGAGCCCCCGACCAGCACCCCCTCTTCCCGCGCGAGCCTCCGGGCCATCTGCATCGCCTCGCGATCGGACACCTGGCGGAATTCGTTGATGATATCCCACCACACCGTGGTTGGCACCTTGTCGCCCCCGATGCCCTCCACCTTGTAGGGCGATCCCTCGCCCAGGGTGTGGGTGCGATGGTAGCCGGTATACTGGGAGCCCACCGGATCGCCGGCGATGATCTTGACGGCGGGATTCCGCTCTTTGAGGTACTTGCCGGCGCCGCTGATGGTGCCACCGGTGCCGACCCCGGCGATGAAGTGGGTGACCCCGCCCCTGGTTTGCTCCCAGATCTCCGGACCGGTGGTCCGGTAATGGGCCTCCGGGTTCTCCGCGTTGTAGAACTGGTTGGCCAGGATCGCGCCCGGGGTGTCGTGCACGATCTGCTTGGCCTTCATCACATAGTTCTCGGGATGATCGGGCGGCACCGCGGTGGGCGTAATCACGACCTCCGCGCCGTAGGCCCGGAGGAGCCGCACCTTCTCCTGCGACATCTTGTCGGGCAGCGTGAAGATGCAGTGATAGCCCTTGATTGCGGCCGCAATGGCCAGGCCGACACCGGTGTTGCCGCTGGTGCCCTCCACCACGGTGCCACCCGGCCTGAGCTGTCCGCTCTTCTCGGCCTCCTCGATGATGGCGAGCCCGATCCGGTCTTTTACCGAGCCGCCGGGGTTGGCGTATTCCGCCTTGCCGTACACCGGGGTCGCCAGCCCGGCGCCCACGCGGGACAGCCGGATCAGCGGGGTCCAACCGATGGTGTCGAGGACCGATTCGTAGGGATCCTGGTGCTGCGGCTTCACGGCGTGGTGCCTCCCCGGTCGGGATGACGGAAGTGAATCGGCTGGGTGAACAACGTGGCGACCGGCGTTCCGTTCCGGAGTGCGGGTGCATAGTGAAGCTTCGGCGCAGCGGCGAGGGCTGCGGAATCCAGCGCCGGGTAGCCGCTCGATTCCTGGACTCGGGTCGACTCGGGGGCTACCGTGCCGTTTTCGTCCACGAAAAGCCGTAGCAGTACAGTGCCGCTGATCCGCTGCTGGTAGAGCGCCAACGGGTAGCGCACCGGCGTCTCCGGATCGAGCGCCACTGGAGGCTCGTCCCGCCGGGGGGCCCCCGAGCCGGCATCGGCGGGAAGCGTCACGGTGCTGTCCGACTTCCGGCGGCAGTTGGAGACCACAAGGCTGGCGGCGAGCATCGCCGCGAGGACGAGCCGCGCGCCGCGCATGGCCGGAAAGTACCGCGGTTCAGGCACGCCCGCTGGCACGCCGCTGCAGGTCGGCGAGGGTATTCAGGGCTTGGAGCGGTGTCAGCGAATCGAGGTCGAGATCCCGTAGGGTCGCCAGGGCCGGATCGAGCGGCGCCTCGACGAAGAGTGGGAGTTGCCCAGGATCGGGGTCGGGCGGGGGCCCCCCCGAGATGACGCGATGATTTCCCTCCAGGGTCTTGAGCACGGCATTAGCGCGGCTCACCACCTCGCGGGGCAGGCCGGCCAGCTCGGCCACATGAATGCCGTAGCTCCGGTCGGTGCCGCCGGGCTCCAGCCGGTGCAGGAACACGACCTTCCCGCCGCTTTCCCGGACGGCCACGTTGAAGTTGCGCGCGTGGGCGAGTTTTTCGGGGAGCTGCATCAGCTCGTGGTAGTGGGTCGCGAACATCGTCTTGGCGCCCACCCGGTCGTGAAGGAACTCGGTCACCGCCCAGGCAATGGCAACGCCGTCGTAAGTCGAGGTGCCCCGGCCGATTTCGTCCAAAAGAACCAGGGAACGGGAGGTGGCTCCATGGAGGATGGCGCTGGTCTCGCTCATCTCCACCATGAAGGTGGATTGCCCGCGGGTCAGGTTGTCGGCGGCGCCTACCCGGGTGAAGAGCCGGTCCACCACGCCGATCGAAGCCTGGTCACAGGGAACGAAACTGCCCATTTGCGCCAGGATGACGCACTGGCCGATCTGCCTCAGGATGGTGCTCTTGCCGGCCATGTTGGGGCCAGTGACGAGCTGCACCCGCGCGGCGGCGTCGAAGTCGACGTCGTTGGGCATGAACGCCTCGCGCGGCATCATCCGCTCGATCACCGGGTGGCGGGAAGCGGTCATGCTGATGTCGAAGCCATCGTGCACCACGGGCCGGACATAGCGATTGGCCACGGCGACTTCGGCGAGCCCGGTCCAGGCGTCAAGATGGGCCAGCACGCGGGCGGCCTGCTGAATTCGAAGTGTCGCCGCGCCCACGCTGCTCCGGAGCGCGCCAAACAACTCGGCTTCGCGCTCCGCGACCCGTTCCTCGGCTCCGAGGACCTTGGCCTCGTATTCTTTGAGCTCCGGAGTCACATACCGCTCGGCGGTCGCGAGGGTCTGGCGCCGATCGTAGTCGGCGGGGACCTTCGAGGAGTGCGCGTGGGTGATCTCGATGTAATACCCGAAGACCTTGTTGTACCCGATCTTGAGTGAGCTGATGCCGGTCCGGTCCCGCTCCCGCTGCTGGATGGCCGCGATGTACTGCTTGCCGCCGTCTCGAAGCGAGCGACTTTCATCCAGCACCGCGTCGTAACCGCCCCGGATCACGCCGCCCTCTCCCAGTATGGCCGGAGGCCGGTCGGTAAGCCCCGCAACGAGTGAGGCGGCCAGATCCTCGAGGAGATCGAAGTCGGTCAACAGTGAGGACAGTGAGGACGGTGAGGACCAGGGCTTTCGGTCCGCACGGTCCGTCTGTCCCACGAGTCCTCGCAGCCCCGATAGGACCTCGGGCAGTCGCAGGAACGAATCCCGCAGCGCGCCCAGCTCGCGCGGCGTGGAGCGCCCGGCTGCGGCCCGCCCTGCCAGGCGCTCCAGATCGCGAATCCCGTCGAGCGCCTCCCGCACGGCGGCGCGCCGGGGGGCGTCGGTCACCGCAGCGTCCACCGCATCGAGCCGGGCGATGATCTCGGCGGGGTTGACGAGGGGCGAGAGAATCCAGCGGCGCAGCAGACGCGCCCCCATCGGCGTCACCGTGCGGTCGATCACCTCCAACAGGGTTACCCCCTTGGCCCCGGCGCGGAGCGGCTCGACCAGCTCGAGATTCCGCCGGGTCATCTCGTCCACCCCGAGGAGCCGGTCGGACCGGCGGACACCTGGACGGGCAAGATGGGGCAGGCCGCCGGGCTTGAGATCGCCCAGATAGCGAAGCAAGGCGCCCCCGGCGCCGATGGCGGGCGCGTCGTCCTCGCCGAGACCCAGGCCGTCGAGCGAGACGAGATTGAAGCGGCGCGCGATCTCTTCCCGCGCGAGCGCCGGGTCGAATTCCCAGGCTTCTCGCAGGGTGCGCATCGCTTCCGGCTGGTCCGGCACCGTCGTCCCGGCGGGCAGTACCAGCTCCGCCGGGGAAAGTCTGCTCAGCGCCTCGGAGAGCCCATCGGCGGAACCGGATTCGAGCAGGAACTCTCCGGTGGTGAGGTCGATGGCCGCAATGCCGACGGGAGGACGTCTTCCCGCCTTCCCGTCCTGATACACCGCCACGATCCAGTTGTTCCGCCCCCCCGCGACCCAGCCCTCCTCCAGCATGGCGCCGGGACTGATCGTCTCGACCACCTCCCGGCGGACGATCCCCTTGGCCTTTTTGGGGTCCTCGACCTGCTCGCAAATCGCGACCCGATAGCCCTGGCTCACAAACCGGCGGAGATACTCCGCGGCCGCCCTCACCGGAACGCCCGCGAGCGGAACGCCGTCGCCTCGGGAGGTGAGGGTGATGTCCAGCACCCGGGAGGCGACTTCGGCGTCCTCGAAGAACATTTCGTAGAAATCGCCCATCCGAAAAAAGAGGATCGAGTCGCGGTGACGCGACTTGATCTCCCGGTACTGCACCAGCAGGGGCGTGTTCTCGGAGAGTGTAACGCTCACGGCACCCTGACCACGAACGGACGCCCGCCAAGCTTTTGCGCCAGCGCCGTCGCGGCCGCGGCGGCCGCCTCCCGGGTGGGGAAGGGGCCGGCCCTGACCTTGAGAAACCCGCCCTCCTGCGTGATCACCGGCGTCTGCCCCGCGTGTTTGATACGGCCGGCGGCGGCATCCGCCGCGGCGCGGGTTTTGACGGCGGAAACCTGGACGTAGAAACCCGACAGACGGGCTGACGGACGGACCGACGGACGGCTGGACCGCTTGCTCCGCGCAATCGAGTCCGCCTTCGCTCGAGCCACCGAGTCGGCCTGCGCCCGCCCGCCCGAATCGGCCACTGCGGCGCGGGCACTCTCGGCGGATACGGCGCCGAGCCCCTGGCAGCGCTGCTTCTGGAATTCGAGCTGATTTCTGAGCTCGATGTCGTCTCCCACGGCGGCCAGGCCGATGTCCGCCATGCGGCACGCCAGGGCCGCTTCCCGGCGGTCGCCCGCAGCGCGGGCACCCCAGAAGGCGGCCTGCGCCGTGAGCGAGCTTCCGGGATAGTCGCGGAGGAGCTGGTCGA
>JAYUAL010000060.1:0-2474 GCA_043741355.1 Gemmatimonadales bacterium
CGGGTCTGCATCGCGCGGCGGCCGCGTTGTGAGATCTGCGTGCTGCGGAAACTCTGCCCCTCGTCCCGGGTCTAGTCCTCTCCGGAGAACAGCTTCATCAGGCCTTTCTTCTCCGGCTCTTCCGCGCTGGGCCGCTTCTCCTTGATCTCGAGGCTACCCATCCGGACTTTGCCGCCGATGCGGATCAGCAGCCCGATCGGGCTCGCCCCGCGGGCCGAGCGGGTCGAGTGGGTCGAGGAGCTGAATCGCTCGTCGCACTCGTTCTCCACCTGGGCGCCGGGCGGCACGATGAGCACCACACCCCCCATCAGGATGCTCACGTCGATATCCAGCACATCCGATCCGAACACCGCGTCGCGCATGTCGAGCGTGATCTCGCCCGCGAACACCTTGAGCGTGAGGTGGAGCGGCACCGTCCAGGAGCCGGCTCGCCTGGTGGAGCCGAAGAACGTGGAGATGCGCAGCTCCTCCGCGGGCTCGAATGGGTTGGCGTAGGCGCCGGCATAGGTGTGGTCGGCCACCGCCGGCACCTGGCTGGTGGCCGCCAGGAATCCGCCGGTGGGCAGCACGTCGGCCACGATGGCATCCAGGGTGGCCCGGTTGGGCGCCTGCCGCACCAGGGCGAGCCGCGACTCGAATTGCTCGACCGGCAGGCGGTCGGTCGTGAGGGCCACAGAAAGCGCCCGGATGGCTTCCTGGCGGAGGGGTTCGAGCTCGTCCATGGGGCCTATTGTAGTGCCTCGGATGAGTGGCATCAAACGGCGGGAGCGGTGGCGTTCCCGTCGGGCCTCATGCAGGCTAGACTTCACGCCGCGCCCTTCCCCTATCCCCTGCTCCCGAACCCCATATTCCGGATCCCATGAAAAAGGCCGTCATCGAGACTAGCCGTGGCACCATGACCGCGGAGCTCTTCGATACCGAGGTTCCCAGCACCGTCGCCAACTTCGAGAAGCTGGCCAATGCGGAGTTCTATGACGGGACCCGGTTCCACCGGGTCATCCCCGACTTCATGGTGCAGGGCGGTGATCCGCTCTCGCGCAACGCATCCGACCCCCGGGTCGGCACCGGCGGCCCGGGCTACAAGATCAAGTGCGAAACCCATCTCAACACCCACCGGCACGTCGCCGGGACGCTCTCGATGGCCCACGCCGGGAAGGACACCGGAGGCAGCCAGTTCTTCATCTGCCACTCGCCCCAGCCCCACCTCGACAAGAAGCATACGGTTTTCGGGCAGGTCACCGACGGGCTCGACGTGGTGAACGCGATCCGCAAGGATGATGTGATCACCAAACTCCGCGTGGTCTGAACGTGCAGATCGATTTCGCGGTTCTCTCCGACTACGCCCTGATAGACCAGCACGGGAAGCTGTCAGTGCTGGGCATCTTTCAGCACGTCTGGGTGGCCGCCTTTCCGGCGGTGCATCCCCGGACCCACCTGGTGCTTCGGGTCCGGGGCCGGCGAGTCGAGGTCGGCTCCCACCCGATCCGGATTCGCTTCGTGGATGACACCGGCGCCGAGCTGATGGGCGGCGAGGGCACGGTACAGTTCGGGGAGCCGCCTTCCGGCGTCACCGAAATCGAAGCCGGTGCGGTGCTGGTCTTCGACGTCCCCCTGCCGCGTCCGGGCGCTTATGCCTTCGAGATCACCGTGGACACCGGGAACCCGGTGCGGGTTCCCCTGTCCGCCTCGCAACTGCCCGATGAGGGGCAGATGAAGCACTAGCCAACATGTTGAATCGTGAACAGGCCCTCGAGCTGATGCGCTCATACACTGCCTCTGATGCGCTCCGGAAGCACATGTACGCGGTGGAGATCGCCATGCGCGCTATGGCTGCAAGGTACGGCGCCGATCCCGACGCATGGGGGCTGGTGGGTCTGCTTCACGACTTCGACTACGAGCGGTTCCCGAACCCCGATCACGCCCCCGACCGGGAGCATCCGGCCGAGGGAGTGCGCATTCTGGCGGGGAAGGGACTGCCCGAGGAGGCTCAGCAGGCCATCCTGGGACATGCGGTGTACACCGGAGTGGCCCGCACCACTCCGATGGCCGCGGCGCTCTTTGCGGTGGACGAGCTTTGCGGATTCCTGGTGGCGTGCGCTTTGGTGCGTCCGTCGAAGAGCCTGGCCGATCTGGAGGTATCCTCGGTGAAGAAGAAGCTCAAGGACAAGGGCTTCGCGCGGGGAGTGAGCCGCGAAGATGTTCAGACCGGCGCCGCGGAACTCGGTGTGCCGCTGGAAGAGCTCATCGGATTCGTGATCGCGGCGTTGCGACCCGAGGAGCGCACCCTGGGCCTCGGGCCTGCGTGACCTCCCCGGCGGATCCGCAGCGCGAGAACCCGCTCGAAATCGTGGATCGCGCAATGGACCGCGCATCGGGGAGCCGGCCGATTCCCGGGAACCGCCTCACCCTGCTCTTTGACGGGCCTGCCATATATCCCGCGATGCTGGAACGGATCGCGAAGGCCACCCGCTGGA
>JAYUAL010000061.1:0-2471 GCA_043741355.1 Gemmatimonadales bacterium
GGGATGGCCTTCGCCAAGGCGCAAGCCAGCGCCGACGGCTCGCTGCCGGAGAGCGGCGCGGTCTTCGTGACGGTGAACGATCACGACAAGCCGACCGTAACGCCGATCGCGCGCCGCTTCCACGAGCTCGGGTTCCGGATCCTCGCCACCGCCGGCACGGCCAGGTACCTGAAGCAGCGGGGCATTCCCGCCGAGCCGGTGCTCAAGGTCTACGAAGGGCGGCCCAACGCGGTGGACCTCGTGGTGTCCGGCCAGGTCCAGCTCCTCATCAACACGCCATTGGGCAAGCTGACCCAGCACGACGACTACGTGCTTCGCCAGGCGGCGCTCCAGCACCGGGTGCCCTACACCACCACGATGTCGGCGGCCAACGCCGCCTGCGACGCCATCATCGCACTCAAGAGCCGGGTGGGCGAGGTGAAGTCGCTTCAGGAGTGGCATGCGCTGGCCCGACACCAGATGGTGGCGGCGGGGGGATGAGCGCGCGCAATTCCCGCTTCGCGGCCGAGCTGGCCCGGGCGGTTGCCGGCCCGGTGAAGTCGGACGCCGAGCTGTCGCGATTCTCCACCTATCGCATCGGCGGGCCCGCGACCGTCTTCCTGCCGGCTTCCCCCGAGGATGCAGCGGCAGGGTTCCGGCACGCCGCGCGGGCCGGCGTGCCGGTGTTTCCGCTGGGCCTCGGCTCCAACGTGTTGCTCCCGGATGAGGGGCTCGACGCCCTGGTGATGCGGATCGGGAAGGGCCTCGACGGGGTCCGCTCAGAGCGCGAGCGCTGGTGGCTGGGCGCCGGGTTGCCGGCCCCGCTCGCCGCGCGGAAAACGGCGGCGCAGGGGTGGGCCGGCCTGCATGTGATGGTAGGTGTTCCCGGAACGGTGGGGGGCGGCGTGTTCATGAATGCGGGCTGCCACGGGGCCCAGTGGGCCGACGTGACCGAGCGGGTGACGATCGTGGATGCAGAGGGGGAATCCCGGGTGATCCCCGGCGCGGAGATTCCCTTTACTTATCGACGCAGCGGACTCGACGGCGCCCTCGTGCTCGAAGTGGAAGTACGGCTCAAGCCCGGGAATCGCGAGGAGCTGGACCGCGAGGTGGAACGGCTGTTCGAGTGGCGCCAGCAGGGCACGCCCTTCAACCAGCCCTGCTGCGGCAGCGTGTTCAAGAATCCGATGGCTCCGGCGCCCCCCGGATGGGGGCGGCCCTGGACGGCGGGCAGCCTGCTTGAAGCCGCCGGGCAAAAGTCCGCCCGGGTGGGGAACGCCCAGATCTCGCCGATGCACGCCAACTATTTTGTCAACACCGGCGACGCCACCGCGCGGGACGTGCGCGGGCTGATAGCCGCAGCGCGCGAGGCGGTCCGGGAGCAATTCGGGGTGGTGCTGGAGACCGAAGTGAAGATCATCGGGCACCTCGGGGAGTATCTCGATGTCTGACTATTTCGTGCACGAATCGAGTTATGTCGACGAGGGCGCCCGGATCGGGAAGGGAACCAGGATCTGGCATTTTTCCCACGTCATGCCCGGGGCGGTGATCGGCGAGCGCTGTAATCTCGGCCAGAATGTGGTGGTCATGCCGGGCACGGTCATCGGAAACAACGTGAAGATTCAGAACAACGTCTCGATCTATGAAGGCGTGACCCTGGAGGATGACGTCTTCTGCGGACCGAGCTGCGTATTCACCAACGTCATCAACCCGAGAAGCCAGGTCGCCCGGAAGAGCGAGTATCTGAAGACGCTGGTAATGCGGGGAGCCTCGATCGGCGCCAACGCGACGATCATTTGCGGAGCCACCCTGGGCGAATACGCCTTCATCGGGGCCGGGGCCGTGGTCCGGGGGAATGTGCCGCCCTATGCCCTGATGGTCGGGGTCCCGGCGCGGCAAGCGGGGTGGGTATGCACCTGTGGTACCCGCCTCAACCTGGTGCACAGCGCCGCGACCTGTGGCGCCTGCGGGACGGAATACCGGGAGAAGGCCGGTGTCCTTGCCCCGGTTGACCGGGCCGGTTGAGATACGCTAAGCTATTACATTACATTGACTTACGAACTGAGTCTGAGGTAGGACCATGAAGGTTCCTCTGCTTGATCTAAGCGCCCAGCACGCTGCCATCCGGGACGCCGTCCTGCCGGCCGTGATGTCGGTGATCGAGCGGCAGCAGTTCATCATGGGTCCGGAGGTCGAACAGTTGGAGGCGGCGGTGGCCAAGCTCTCCGCGGTGCGCCACGCGATTGGCTGCGCCAGCGGAACCGACGCGCTGCTCCTGCCTCTCAAAGCGCTGGCGCTCGCCCCCACGGACGAGGTGATCGTTCCGGCCTTTACCTTTTTCGCCACCGCTGGAACCGTTCACAATGTCGGCGGCAAGCCGGTCTTCGTGGACATCGACGCGGACTCGTTCAACATCTCGCCGGCGGCCATCGAGGCGGCCATCACGCCTCGGACCCGCGCCATCGTGGTCGTCCACCTCTACGGCCAGATGG
>JAYUAL010000062.1:0-5893 GCA_043741355.1 Gemmatimonadales bacterium
CTGGCGGCCCTCCTGGTGGTGGACCTGGCGTACTTGACGCCCTCCACATCTGGAGCGGGTTATGTCCTCGTGCTGACCGGGGTTCCGGTGTATCTGATCTGGCGGCGGGCCGGCCGGTCCGCCTAGAGCTTTCCGATCCCCCGCAGCAACCGCGCGAAGAAGCTCACCGAGGTGGCGTAGTCGGCCACCGGCACCCGTTCGTTGACGCCGTGCAGTCGCGCCATGTCTCCCTCGCCAAGCGGCACCGCGAGGAACCGGAACGCCCGGTCGGTGTGTGCCCCCCAGTACTTCGCGTCGGTGCCTCCCATCACCAGGTACGGTAGCACGGGGACCCGCTCGCCGGGGGTCATGCCCCGGATGGTCTCGGTGATCAGCGCGTACGCCGGTGAATTCACGTCCGACACCGGTGACGGATCTACCCCCACGCTGTCGAGCGGCTCGACCGTGATCATGGAGTCTGCGATGACGGCGCGCACCCGAGCGGTGACCGTGGCGACGGTCTCGCCCGGCCGAATCCGGAAATTGACCACCGCCGCGGCTTCGGGCGGCAGGACGTTGTCCTTGATGCCGGCCGAAAGCATGGTGGGCGACGTGGTGGTATGGAGTAGCGCCCCGCCGAGCGGTGTCCCGCGCAGGGCTCGCTTCACGAGGGGTGCGGTGAGCCAGAGGTTGGCGAGAACCAGGCGCTTGCCGAAGGGAGCGTACGGAGCCATCGCGGCCAGCGTGCCGAGGGTGAGGCCGTCGAGCGACGAGGGGAAGGGGTGGGCCTCGAGCGCCGAGATCGCGCGGCTCAGGGCTCCGATGGCGGTGCGGCCCGGCGGCGTCGACGAGTGACCGCCCTGTGCCCTGGACCGGAGCCGGAGGCTCAGATAGCCCTTCTCGGCGATTCCCACTATCGCGGTCCGGCCGGCGACGCCGGGGATCACGCCGTTCGCCATGAACCCGCCCTCATCGAGCACCAGCGCCGGCTTGACTCCCCGCGATACCAGGAGCTCCACGATGGCGCGGGCGCCGTAGCGGCCGCTTACCTCTTCGTCGTGCCCGAAAGTGAGAAATACGGTCCGGGGCGGACGATATCCCTCGCGGAGCAGGCCCTCCACGGCTTCGAGCGTGGAGAGCACGGTGGTCTTGTCGTCCAGCGTCCCGCGTCCCCAGACGAACCCATCCGCCACCGCGCCGGAGAACGGCGGATGAGTCCACTCCGGCAGATTGGGTGCCGGGACCGGCACCACGTCCATGTGTCCCATCAGCACCACCGGCGGCAGCGTGGAGTCGGTGCCCTTCCAGGTGTAGAGCAGGGAGAGGCCGTTCACCAGCTCGCGCGTGAGGGCGGTGTGAACCAGCGGAAAGCTGGTCACGAAGTATTGGTGGAGGCCCACGAAGGCAGCGGTATCGATCGGCCCGCCTGATGCGTAGGACACGGTGGGGAACCGGATGGCGCCGGCCAGGCGCTCCGCGGCGGCGGCCTCGTCGAGCTTGGTCCCGGCGCCGGCCTCTGCCGAAGCTGGCGGCGGAGGGGGGACGCGCAGCGTGCGGACAACCAGCACCGCTACGAGAGTGAGGACAACCAGACCAATCGCAAGGATGGCTCGCTTCACGGGACCCTCATGTCGGCGGGGATCGTAATATAGATTGATCGGCACCGGTCCCCACCATCAACCCCAGAGCCGTGATGCCGACCATCGTCCTCGCCCGCCACGGCAAGCCCGACTGGGACGAGAAGACACCGATCCCCGGACACGCCCTAGCCGAGTGGGTCCGGGGCCGCGATGCCGCTCCCATCGATCCTGCGACTCTCCCGCCTGCCGAACTTGTGCAAATCGCGCGGTCGAGCCGGGTGCTCGCGGCGAGCCCGTTGCGCCGGTCGCTCGAGTCCGCCGAGGCGGTCGCTCCCGGTGTTGTGCCACGGATCGACCCGCTGTTCCAGGAAGTGTTCCTGCCCACCGACATTCGTGCCGGCCTTCGGCTGCGGCCGCAGGTGTGGACCTCAATCGCGCGGAGTGCCTGGTACGGCGGGTGGTCGCCCGGTGTTGAGAGCTTCACCGAGGCGCGTCATCGCGCTGCTTTGGCCGCGGATGTTCTTGTCGATCTCGCATTGACCCAGGAGTCGGTCTTGCTGGTTGGCCACGGGATCATGAATGGTCTCATTGGCAGGCGGCTTCGCCACGCCGGGTGGAGCGGGCCCCGATTTCGGCCCCGACGGCTCTGGGCCTTTGCCGTGTACCAACAGCTTTCCATCCTGCCGCGTATCTCGTAGTATCAGTGCCAAGGCAACCATGCGAAGCGCTATGAACGGATTCTCGCCGCGGAATACCGCGGCCGGTGTGGTCGCGGTCGGTGTCCTTGCGGCCTGCAGCAGCGCAACGGGGACTCCGGGGGGAGCTCGCGTCGTCCTTACACCCGCGTCCCAGGCGGCGGCTGACAGCGGCCGCCCGCCCTACACCGCTGCGGACGTCTACTTCATGTCCGGCATGATCGGCCACCACGCGCAGGCGGTGCTCATGGCCGGCTGGGCGCCCAGCCACGCCGCAAGTCCTGCCGTGCGCGCCCTCTGCGAGCGCATTGTGGTGGGCCAGCGCGATGAGATCGGGCTCATGCGCCGCTGGCTCGGGGAACGTCATGAGCAGGTGCCGGACGGGGACACGTCGCACGACAGGGTGCCGGGGATGGATCACTCGAGGCTCATGCCCGGGATGCTGATCGCGGAGGAGCTGGCGCAGCTGGACGCCGCGATGGGTCGCGAATTCGACCGGCTGTTCCTGACCTTCATGATTCAGCATCACCAGGGCGCGATCACCATGGTGGAGCAGCTCTTCGGCGCGACCGGCGCGGCCCAGGACGACAACGTCTTCAAGTTTGCCTCCGATGTTCACGTCGACCAGATCACCGAGATCGACCGGATGAGCCTGATGCTCGCAGCGCTCACGGCACCCCAGAAGAAACCGTAGAGTCTTAGCGTCCCAGGGTCTTAGCGTCCTCCACCGGAACCACTCATGCGCAACGCATCGAAGGCCTGGCTCGCGATCGGATTGCTGTTGGCCACGGCATGTTCCTCTTCCTACTCCTCGTCGGGCGGGGCTCCGGCGCCCGCCCCCGACCTGTCGCTGACTCCGCCGAGCCCCGACCCGCGGGTCGGCCTCCGCGCCGGATGGATGGACGCCGGCGTGGCGTTCTGGAATCTTCGGCTGGTTTCGACGACTCCGCCGTCGGAGAAGTTCATCAACCCGAGCACTCCGGGCGACCGCCGGCTTTTCAACTCCGACCTCGCGTTCACCGGGAACTACGCCATCCAGGGCAACTACAGCGGGGTTCAGGTGTGGGACATCTCGAATCCCGGAAAACCGACACTTCGGATTTCCTACGTCTGCCCCGGCTCCCAGAGCGATGTCTCGGTGTACAAGAATCTGTTGTTCGTTTCCGGCGAGGCCACCAGCGGCCGCCTCGACTGCGGCCTCCAGGGCGTGGCGGACTCGGTGAGCCACGACCGGCTTCGCGGCCTTCGCATCTTCGAGATCAGCGACATCAAGAGCCCGAAATACATCGCCAACGTCCAGACCTGCCGTGGCTCGCACACCCACACCGTGGTGACCGACCCGAACGACGCGGCGAACGTCTACGTCTACATCTCCGGCTCGGCTCCAGTGCGGTCGCCCAGCGAACTTCCCGGCTGCTCGGGCGCGCCGCTGGACCAGGACCCCAACAGCGCTTTGTTCCGCATCGAGGTGATCCGGGTACCGCTGGCCGCGCCGGAGCAGGCGCGCGTCGTGAGCTCGCCCCGGATCTTCAACGACCTGACCGCGCCGCCGCGGCATGCCGAGCCCTTCGACTCCGCCGCGGCCGCCGCCCGCGCCGCGCGTGTCGCGGCGGCAGGCGGAGCCCCCGGTGGGCAGCGGCCGGGTGGTGGCACCCGGGGAGGACCCACCCAGTGTCACGACATCACCGTCTATCCCGCCATCGGCCTGGCCGGCGGGGCCTGCGGCGGCTATGGACTCCTGCTGGACATCCGGGATGCCGCCAACCCGAAGCGGATTGGGGCGGTGGCCGATTCGAACTTCTCATTCTGGCACTCGGCGACGTTTAACAATGACGGCACCAAGATCCTCTTCTCCGATGAGTGGGGGGGCGGAACGGCACCGCGGTGCCGCGCGACCGACAAGTACGAGTGGGGGGCGGATGCGATCTTCACGCTGGTCGACGGCAAGATGACCTTCAAGAGCTACTACAAGATGCCGGCCTCGCAGACGTCGTTCGAGAACTGCGTCGCCCACAATGGGTCGTTGATCCCGATTCCCGGGCGCGACGTCATGGTCCAGGCCTGGTATCAGGGCGGGATCTCCATATTCGACTGGACCGACGCCGAGCACCCGAGGGAGATCGCGTACTATGACCGCGGCCCGATGGATTCGACCAAGCTGGTCAGCGCGGGGTCGTGGTCGGTTTACTGGTACAACGGGTCGATCGTCAGTTCCGAGATCGCCCGCGGGCTCGACATCTACGAGCTGGTACCCAGCGGATTTCTCTCGCAGAACGAGATCGACGCGGCCAAGTCGGTGCACTTCGAGTATCTGAACGCCCAGGGGCAGCCCAAGCTGGTTTGGCCCGCGAGCTTCGCAGTACCGCGCTCGTACCTCGACCAGCTCGCCCGGTCGAACGGTCTGGGGAGCGACCGGGTGTCCGCGGTGCGGAATGAGCTGGCCCGCGCCGAGAAGCTCAAAGGTCAGAAGCGGCGGGATGCGCTGGCCGCGCTGGCTACGCAGCTTCATGGCGACGCCCCGAGGGCGGCCGACCAGGCCAGAGTACACTATCTGGCCGCGGCGGTCGGGGAGCTGGCCAATGCGCAGCACTGATCTCGCCTTGCTGCTCGCATGCGCGACCAGCGCCTGCGCTTCCACCCAGGCGGCCAACCGCGACACCGCGCGTTGGGAACAACAGGCCCGGAAGGTGACCATCATCCGGGACGATTGGGGCATCGCGCACATCTACGGGAAGACGGACGCTGATGCGGTCTTCGGGTTGATTTATGCCCAGGCCGAGGACGACTTCAACCGGGTGGAAACCAACTACCTGAACTCGATGGGGCGGCTGGCGGAGGCGGAGGGCGAATCTGCGATATACCAGGACTTGAGGATGAAGCTCTTCATCGACTCCGACGGCTTGAAGGCGCAGTACGCGAAGAGTCCCGAGTGGCTCAAGGCCCTGATGAACGCCTGGGCCGACGGGCTGAACTTCTATCTGTCCGGACACTCCGCGGTCCGGCCCAGGGTGATCACCCGCTTCGAGCCCTGGATGGCGCTCAGCTTCAGCGAAGGGAGCATCGGCGGCGATATCGAATCGGTGTCCCTACGCGGCCTGGAGGCGTTCTATGGCAACCGGGTCGTGAGCCAGGTTCGCGAGGAAGAGGAATCCCTCCCGAAGGAACCGACCGGATCGAACGGCTTCGCCATCGCGGCGTCGAATACCGCTTCGCACCACGCCCTTCTGCTGATCAATCCCCACACCTCGTTCTTTTTCCGGTCCGAAGTCCAGGTCGTGAGTGAGGAAGGCCTGAACGCGTACGGCGCCGTGACATGGGGCCAGTTCTTCGTCTACCAGGGGTTCAACGACCGGGTGGGCTGGATGCACACCTCCAGCGGGGTCGACAACATCGACGAATACCTCGAGACGGTGGTGCAGAAGGGTTCGGGGTACTCCTACCGCTACGGGAAGGAAGAGCGCCCGCTCCTGGCCACCAGGATCACGGTGCCCTACAAGACCGCCGGCGGCATGGCCAACAAGGTGTTCACCGTCTATCGGACCCATCACGGGCCCATCGTGCGCGAGGCCGCCGGGAAGTGGGTGAGTGTGAGGCTCATGCAGGAGCCGCTCAAGGCCCTGACCCAGTCCTGGTCGCGGA
>JAYUAL010000063.1:0-2467 GCA_043741355.1 Gemmatimonadales bacterium
GTTTTCCTCGATCCGCCCGAGGAGATCGAGCCGGAGCTGATCCGCTGGGCTGTGCGGGGCCGCGATGTTCGTGCATTTGCGGCGCACCGGGGCCCCCGTCTGCTCTGGCCCTGTGACGGCAGAGGCGAGCCACTGGCTACCCTCCCGCCCTTGGCGGCTGCGCATGTGGCCCGACACGCCGCGGCGCTCCGGCGCAGGGCCGATCACACCGGCGGTCACCCCTGGTCGTTGTTCCGAACTAAGGCTGCCTCGGCGCCGTACCGAGTGGTCTGGGCCGACCTGGCGCGGCGGCTCCAGGCCGCGGCGCTGCTCGGGAGGGCTGGGCGCACGCTCATCCCGCTCAATACCTGCTACATCGTGCCGGTACCCGACGCCGCGACCGCGCTTCGGCTCACCGCCTGGCTCAATTCGACCTGGTGCCGGGCCGTGGCCTCCGCGACGGCGGATCCGGCCTCCGGAGGTTTCGCGCGCTTCAACGCCCGGGTCATCGCGACGCTGCCCTGCCCCGACGTCGTTGCGACCGATCCGGGGCTGCTCGAGCTCGGGCAAAGCGGCGCGCGCCTTTCCCTCTCGCAGGAGACCCTCGATGACTGGTGCGCCGAGTTACTCTCGCTCACAACCGCGGAGCGCGGTGCGCTGGCTGGCCTGGCTCGATCGCGCGCCCTCCCTGGTCGCTGAATCGTTGTCGGTGGTGCGGGATCCGCTGACCGCATGGCTCGCGCCGGGGCCCGCCGCCGCGCCCGAGGCAGTCGCGGCGGCGCTGGCACGCGCGCTCCTGCCGCCGGAATCGGACCAGTCCGCACCTCGCTGGTTGCGAACCGATCAACGCCTCTCGTTCCGGCGCGCCCTCGCGGCGGTGAGTCGATTCGACGGGGTGCTCCTGGCCGATGGCGTGGGCACCGGCAAGACCTGGGTCGCGCTCGCGGTGGCTCAGGCCCTGGACCCGAGACGGCCAATACAGGTGCTTGCGCCGGCCTCGTTGCTGGCCCAATGGCGCGAGGTGGCGGCCCGAGCCGGCGTCTCCATCCGGCTTCACTCGCATGAGACTCTGAGCCGGGGCCGGCTCCCCGCCGCCGCGCCGGGCGTGGTAATCATCGACGAGAGCCACCGGTTCCGCACCGCGGCAACCCGCCGCTACCAGACCATCGCGCTGTGGTGCACCGGCCGGCGGGGCATCCTGCTCAGCGCGACGCCCGCCGTGAATCGGCTGGAAGACGTCGCCCGCCAGCTTCTCCTCTTCGTGCGAGATGACGTGCTGGCCTGGAGCGGGATCCCCTCGCTGCTCGACAGCCTGATCGCATCCGCGCCCGATGCGCTGGCCCACCTGGTGGTGACCGGAGAAGACCGTTCCCGATTCCTGCCGGCCCGGGTTTCCCGGGAAGTGTGCCCCGAGGAGCCGGAGGATTCTCCCTTCTGGACGGTATTCAGCGGGATTTCTTCGCTCAGGCTGTCGGAGAACCCGATGGTCGCCTCCCTTATCCGTGTAGTACTGTTGCAGGCCCTGGCCTCGAGCCCGGCCGCCACCGAACTCGGGCTTTCCCGATATCGCGGGCTTCTTCTCTCGGCCAGCGACGCGCGGACTTCGGGGCGGCTGGTTTCCCGCAACGCCATCCGGCAAATGGTCGGCGCCGATGCCGGTCAGCTGGTGCTGTGGCCGTTGGTAGCCGAAGCGGCGGCGCTGCCGGACCTGGCTATCTGCGATCTTGAAGCCGTGGAAGGGCTCGTCGCCGCTTGCCGGGCTTGGAGCGCGACTGCCGATGCGAAGCTCGGGGCGCTGGTCGTCCTGGTGGCAGACCAGAAGCCGACGCTGGTGTTCACGACGCACACCGCCACGGTGCGCCACCTCCGCGCCAGCCTGGGAACGGCACGAATCGCCTGGTGCACCGGGGCCGGGGCGGGGCTGGATCGGACCACCCTTCCCCGCGACGTAGTGCTCGACTGGTTCCGGCGGCCCGCACTCCCCACCGATCGCGTTCAGGCCAGACCCACTCTCCTGATCGCGACCGATGTCGCCGCGGAGGGGCTCGACCTTCCGCTGGTCCACCGCATCGTGCACTATGACCTGCCCTGGACCGCCGTTCGCCTGGACCAGCGGAGCGGACGCGCCTTCCGAATCGGCTCCATCGCCAGCCACGTCGAGGTGATCCGTATCCGGCCTCCTCCCCCGCTCGACGCCGCGCTTGGCAAGGAAGTGATTCTGGAGGCCAAGGCGTCGCTGCCCCGAATACTGGGCCTCGGCACCGAGTACGACGCCCCCTGGCGCCTCCGGGCGAGAGTGGCCGCGGAGTGGTCCGGGATCGAGGCCGGGGAGGGAGTCGCGACACTGTCCGGCCCCCGCGCCGTCGTCGCGGGCTTCCGAATCTCTCCGGAAACCGGTCCCCCACGAGAGGTCGTGTTGGCCCGAACCGGGAAAGGATGGCGGGAGGACGCGGCCGTCATCGCGAACCTGCTGGAGCACGCACGCGGT
>JAYUAL010000064.1:0-5886 GCA_043741355.1 Gemmatimonadales bacterium
GTGGCGCTCGCCACGCCCATGCCGGCGAGGGCGATGACGCTCCATGCGATTCCGAGTAGCCGGCACCGCCCAACTTGCGCAGGGGCGGACCGCCCCAACTCCTGGCCGGCCGTGATGACATACAGCCAGAGCAAGGGGATCAGGGGGACGAGAAAGCGCCCACCTTCGTCGAACGGCCAGACCAGCACAATGGCTACGTACGTCAGAAAATAGATCGCACCGAACCCCCCTCCGGTCCGGAGACTTCGCCACCAGCCGATACCAAGGATCGGTACGAGGAGGAGGGCAGGCGAGTACCACGCCGGCTTGATCCAGGGCGCCTGGGTGAGCAGCTCGCTGACCTGAGCGGCCTGTTTGACGACCGCGCCAGGCAGGCGGCTCCCGATCTGGAAGAAAGTGGCGCGGCCGAGACCGGGTTGATGAGTGTCGGCCAGGGTCAGGTATTCCAGGTAGCCGGTCCCGGGTCCCGGAACGGTCCACTCCGACTGATAGTTCCTGGTCCAAAGAGCCCAGCCGACGAGGAATCCCATCCCGGCGAGGAGGGGAAGGCTCTCGCGCAGGCGAGGCCGGACGCCTTCCCTCATCCGCCAGACCAGGAGCGCGCCGGCCGCCACTAGGGCGGCAGCACCGATGGTGCGCGTGGCGATCGTTCCCAGCAGCAGGATCGCTCCGAGGAGGACGGACCACCGCCCGCGGCCATTCGGGAGCTCGGTTTCCCATCCATCAGCCCAGCACACCATTCCGATGGAGACGATCATGTAGACGGCCTCAGACATCGGATTCCCGGTCGCCAGCACGGCGAAGCGTGATGATGCAATGGTCAGGATGGCGACGGGGAGCGCAATTCTCTTTTGTTTCTGGGACATCCACAGAAACACAACGGGGAAGACACCGGCCGCGATGGCCCCGGCGTAGCGCGCGATGGCCTGGAACGCCCCATCGAACAGCCAGGCGGCCGGCACGAGCGCGACGGGAAAGCCCGGCGGGAATTTCACGTGGACAGCGCCATTGATGGCGTAGGGGCCGCCCCGGGCGAGTGAGCGGGCAAGACCGACATAGACTTCCGGGTCGCCGGTGGAGAGGTACTGCGGCGCCGCCAGCAGGCAAAAGGCGACGCTCACGACCAAGGTCAGGATGCCGGCTGCGATCCACCCGCGTCGGGTCATTGGTTCGACCGACGTATCCGGGCTATGGCCTGCAGGTGCTCGCGGTAGCTGCGGGTAAAGACATGGCGCCCCCCCGGTCCGGCGACGAAGTACAGGTACGGCTCCTCCGCGGGTGCGAGGACCGCCTTCACGCTGCGGCGTCCCGGGGCGCCGACCGGTCCCGGAGGCAGCCCGGACCTCAGGTAGGTGTTGTAGGGTGAGTCGATACCGTAGTCCTTCTCGTAGAGCCTGGGTTTCCGGCGGCCGGTTGCCAGCTCGATGGCATACTGTACCGTCGGATCGGCCTGGAGCGGCATCCCGATGCGGAGGCGGTTGCGGTAGACCGCAGCAACCAGCGGCCGATCCTCTTCGACCTTGGCCTCACCCTCGACCAGGCTGGCCAGCGTCGTCGTGGTGAGCCGATCGATGCCCTGTGCGGCGGCGCTCGCCGCGAACTCCGAGTCCCAGTCGGCGCGAGCCGCTTCGGCCATCGCCCTCAACACCAGTTCGGCCCCCACCCCCTCCGCGAAGAGATAGGTCTCGGGTTTGAGAAATCCCTCGAAGGAGGTCGCCGGAATGCCGTATTCGCCGAGCAGGGCGGGGTCGCGGGTGTGCGCCAGGAACGAATCGCGCGGAATCCTGAGAGTGGATTCCGCCACCTCCGCGATCTCGCGCAGGGTGTAGCCCTCGGGAACCGTGAAGCGGGTGAGGATGGCGTGGCCGCCGACCAGCGCCCGCAGGGCCAAACGGGCGCCCTGGCCCCGGATCAGCTCGTACTCCCCGCTCTTGAGCCGGCGATCATAGCCGCCGACGCGTGCCACCAGCCGAAACCACCCCGGCGAGGTGATCACCCCGTGCACGGACAGGCTGTCGGCAATGGCGGGGAGCGACGCGCCCGGCGGAATGACGATCCGCTCCTTGGGCGCACCGGGCGCAGGCCCGCAGGCGGCGGTGATCAGGAGGAGGGGAAAGATGAGACGCCGCATCAAGCCCCCGCGTTCCGCCGGGTCTCGAGAAAGTGCTGCAGCAGGATGGCCGCGGCGAGGGCGTCGACTTCCTCCTTCCGCCCCCGGATGGAGCCGCCCTGTTCGGCGATGGCCGCGTGGGCGCGCGCCGTGGTCATCCGCTCGTCCACCAGCGCCACTGGAAGGTAGGTCCGGGCGCCGAGCCGAACGGAAAGTTCCCGGGCCGAGACCGCGGCGGGGCCCTCGTTGCCATCCGGGGTCAGGGGAAGCCCTACCACCAGGCCCACCGGGCGGTGAGCGGCAACCAGGTCGAGAAACGCCGGCATCGGGAAGCGCTTGCCCATTCGGCGGGTGAGCGTGGTGAGCGGGGAGGCGATCGTCTGGGTCTCGTCGGAGAGGGCGAGGCCGATCCGAATCTCGCCCCAGTCCACGGCAAGGACGCGGCCGGTGCCGGGGATTGCCACGGCCTTACTGATTCATCGTAGCGAAGAATTCCTTGTTGGTCTTGGTGCGCTTCATCCGCTCGATCAGGAACTCCAGCGCCTCCACCGGCGGCATGTCGGCCAGGAAGTTCCGGAGCAGGTACACCCGGTTGAGCTCGTCCTTGTCCATGAGCAGCTCTTCCTTGCGGGTGCTGCTGCGCTGAATGTCGATGGCCGGGTAGATCCGGCGGTCGGCCAGGCGCCGGTCCAGGACCAGCTCCATGTTGCCGGTGCCCTTGAACTCCTCGAAGATCACCTCATCCATACGGCTTCCGGTATCGATCAGCGCCGTCGCGATGATGGTCAGCGAGCCGCCGCCCTCGATGTTGCGCGCCGCCCCGAAGAACCGCTTGGGCTTCTGCAGTGCGTTGGCGTCCACGCCACCCGACAGGATTTTGCCGGAATGCGGCACCACCACGTTGTGGGCCCGGGCCAGCCGGGTGATCGAGTCCAGCAGAATGACCACGTCGCGGCCGTGCTCCACCAGCCGCTTGGATTTCTCGATGACCATGTCCGCGACCTGCACATGGCGGTCAGCGGGCTCGTCGAAGGTAGAGGAGATGACTTCGGCCCTGACGTTCTCCTGCATGTCGGTGACTTCCTCGGGCCGCTCGTCGATCAGCAGCACGATGAGGATCACCTCGGGATGGTTCTCGTTGATGGCGTTGGCGATTTTCTGCATCAGGATCGTCTTGCCGGCCTTCGGCGGAGAGACGATCAGGCCGCGCTGGCCCTTCCCGATCGGGGCGAGCAGGTCCATGACCCGCATGGCCAGGTCGCCTTTCTTGCCCTCCAGCTTGAGCTTCTGATCGGGATAGCGGGGGCGGAGGTTGTCGAAGGCGATCCGCTGCTTGGTCTTTTCGGGCTCCTCGTAGTTGACGCTTTCGACCTTGAGCAGTGCCAGGTACCGCTCGCCCTCCTTGGGGGGCCGCACCTGGCCCAGCACCGTGTCTCCGGTCCGCAGATCAAACCGCTTGATCTGGCTCGGGCTCACGTAGATGTCGTCGGGACCGTAGAGGTAATTCCAGTCCTGGCTGCGGAGGAATCCATACCCCTCCGGCAGAATCTCGAGGACGCCTTCGCCCCGGATGACGGTGTCCGATTCGAGCAGCGATTGCTCGATGCGGAAGATCAGATCCTGCTTGCGCAGTCCTGAGTAGTTGGTGATGTTCAGTTGCTGGGCCAGCGCATGCAGCTCGGCAACGGACTTCTGCTTCAGTTCGGAGATATCCACGGAGGGGGCCTTGTTGCGTCGGGCGGGGACTCGTACCCACCGGCGGCTACGTCAGTGAGGGAACGAAATTCGAGTCAGTATCGGGATCTGAATTCTGAAGGCGTGCCAGCCGGGCGCCCAATCGCGCCGGAACTGGTGGACCTGCCTGTATGATCGTCTGGGATAGGCCAATCTTACCGATTCACAATTTGCCCGTCAAGAGGCGCCATGAATGAGCTGACTCCGCTCCTTGAGGCCTGGCGGATCATGCGCCTGGGCACGAGGGAGGTGGTGGACGGCCTGGTGGTGCCCGAACACCGGGGGCCCTCCCCCCAATTGGCGGGCGTTCTAGGGCGCTGGCCGGGCCGGTGGTACTGGGCGGACGACAAGCAGGACCGCCTGGTGCTGATTCGGGCGCTTCCCGGTGCCCTGCGGCCGCGCTGGCCGTTGCACGCGCTGCTGCTCCTCCTGACCATCGTCTGCTCGCTGGGCGCCGGCGCCGCCCTGGCCGGGGTCTGGTATCCCTACTCGCCCCCGGGATTCCTCGGCGCCCTGACCGGCGCGGGCCAGTTCTTCGGCAACGTCGCCAGGGGCGACTGGCGGGCCATTCTCGACGGCTGGACCTTCGCGGTGCCGCTCCTCGGCGTTCTGCTGGTGCACGAGTCGGGACACTACTTTGCGGCCCGGCGCTACGAGATCGACACCTCGCTCCCGTTCTTTCTGCCCATCCCTCCCACGCTCTCGCCGATCGGCAGCCTCGGTGCGTTCATCCGCCTCCGAAGCCCGCTACTGGACCGCCGACAGCTTCTGGATGTGGGGGCGGCGGGTCCGATAGCGGGGTTCCTGGTGGCCCTCGCGGTCCTGTTCTGGGGATACAACACCTCCGAGCCACTCAGCATCGCCCCCGCGGGCACCGCCGCGACCTGGGTGTCGTTCGCGGGGCAGTCGATCGGACTGGGCGATTCCCTGCTGACTCACTGGTTCAGAGCGCGGGCCTTTCCCGGCGTGGCGAGCGTTCATCTGAGCCTCCCGGCGTTCGCCGGCTGGGTGGGGGTGTTCATCACCGGGCTCAACCTGTTGCCGCTCTCCCAGCTCGACGGCGGGCACGTGTTGTACGGACTGCTGGGCAAGCATCAGCGACTCGTGGCGTTCGCCACCGTGGTCGGGCTGATCGTCCTGGCCCAATACTCGGCGTCATGGTGGGTCTGGGTCGCGATGACCTTTCTGATCGGCGGCGGCCGCTGGACTCATCCCTCGGTGCTGATTCCCGAGCGCCGGGTACCCTCGAGCCGGAGGTGGGTAGGACTGCTCTGCGTGGTGATCTTCGTGGTGACCTTCGTGCCGGTGCCCTTCGGATCCTGAGACCCGGGGCCCATGAGCGACTCCCGATACTCCCGGCTCCGAGCTTCCCGCCGACGTGGTGGAATCGCTCCGGGCGGCGGCTGAGGACTATCCTTCGAGCCGGAACGCCCCGGCCTGGGTCGCGAGCTTCTCTGCCGTCGAGGCGAGCGCGGCCGCGGTGCCGGCGATTTCCCGGGTCGATGCGCTCTGCTCCTGGGCCGAGGCCGCCACCTCCTGCATCGCCGCGGCGAACGCCTCGGTACCCCGGGCGAGGGCGTCGAGTCGCCTGGTGGTGTGCTCGACCACGGTGTTCGAAGTGAGCGCCGCCTGCTGGATTGCCGCGGTCCATTGCTCCGTTTCCGCGACCGCCGTCTCGACCTGCCCGAACGATTCGAGGCCATGACTGGTGGTGTTGCGCACGTTCTCGACCGCCGAGGCCGACCGCGCGCTCGAAGCCCTCGATTCCTCGACCCGGACCAGGAGCGCCGTGACGACGCGCTCGGTCCGTTCGGCCGCCTCCGAGGAGGTCGTGGCGAGGCGCTCGACTTCCTTGGCGACGACCGCGAACCCCGCGCCTTCCTGCCCCGCGCGGGACGCCTCCATCGCGGCGCTGAAGGCCAGCAGTTTCGATTGCCGCGCCATCCGCTGCACCAGCTCCACGAATTCCCGGATCTCTTCCGAGGCGGCCGCCAGCGTTTCGGCCGCGGCGGCGCTGTCCTTCACTTCGTTGACCAGCGCCT
>JAYUAL010000065.1:0-2458 GCA_043741355.1 Gemmatimonadales bacterium
CGGCCGGGTTCGACATCGCGGCGCAGCGTCATCAGGGGCGAGATTCGCCGCACCGCCAGCAGCGGAAGCGCCGCGAACATGCCCGCTACCCAGAGTCCGAGCCCCATGCCCAGCAGGATCGAGCGGGGTGAAGGGACCACGTGCACGTCCACCGGGAGGAGGTCCTTGAACAGGAGCGGGAGCAGCTGCTGCAATCCCACACCGATGGCCGCGCCGATGCCGCTGCCGATTCCGCCCATCACCAGCGCCTGAAGCAGGTACACCGCAAACACCTCGTACGAGGTGGCGCCCAGGCAGCGCAGCACCGCGATGGTGTCGAGCTTGCGCTTGATGAAAACGTGCACCGCGCTGGCCACGCCCAGGCCCCCGAGCAGGAGCGCGATCAGTGCGACCAGCCCCAGGTAGTTGCCGAGGCGCGACAGCGCGTCGGTGAGATCCTCACGGTCGTCCTCGACGGTGCGAATGCCGGCCCGCTCGGCGCGGAGCAGACGGCGGTACTTCTCCCGAATCGGCTGGGCCGCCACGCCTTTGGCCAGCTGCACGAACGCGGCGTATTCCGCCCGGGATCCAAACCGCAGCAGGCCGGTGGCCGGAAGCGAGCGGCCGGCGATGTACACTCGGGGGCCGAAAGCGGTGGCCACGCCCACGTCGCCGGGAACGTTGAGCACCGTGCCCAGGATCGGGAATCGCGCCTCGCCCAGCGCGAGGGTGTCGCCGACCCGGGCGCCCAGCGCGGTGAGGAGGGCGGGGTCGACCAGGGCCGCTTCCATGCTCGCGAGCGCGCGCCATTGCCCGGCGGGCTGCGTGGTGATCTCACCGTAGTAGGGGTAGCCCCCCTCGACCGCCCGGACCTGCACCAGCCGGACGCCGCTGGTGCGGGGCACATAGGCCATCGCCGGAAAGCTCACCTGCATCGCGCGCCGCCCCGCCGGGCGGCGTGCCGCGGAGTCGGGCGCGACCAGGCTGTCGATCAGCGCCTCGACCCGGGGCGAGAATTTCTGCCGGCTGGTGATCGAGAGGTCGGCGCCCAGGAGCGCCTTGGCCTGCTCGGCCACCGAGGTGCGGAGGTTCTGGGTGAACGAGTTGATCGCCACCAGCGCGGCGACGCCGGCGGTGATCGCGCCGGTGAGCAGCCACAACCGCCTCCGGCCGGAGCGGCTCTCCCGCCACGCCATCCGAAGGACGAAGCGGGGTCCGATCATGCCGCGCTGTCCTCGACGATTCGGCCGTCGGAGAGCCGGATGGTGCGCCGCGACCGCGCCGCCAGGTCGTGGTCGTGGGTCACCAGCACCAGCGTGGTGCCGAGCTCGCGGTTGAGCTCCTCCATGAGCGTGATGATGGTCGCGCCGGTGGCGGCGTCGAGGTTGCCGGTCGGCTCGTCGGCAAAAAGGATCTGGGGTTTGATGCTGAAGGCCCGGGCCAGCGCCACGCGCTGCTGCTCTCCTCCCGAGAGCTGGGCCGGATAGTGATCGGCCCGGTCGCCCAGACCGACCCGTTCCAGGAGTTGTTGCGCCCTGGCGTGGGCCGGCTCACCCCGGAGCTCGAGGGGGACCTGCACATTCTCGCGGGCGGTGAGGGTCGGGATCAATTGGAACGACTGGAACACGAAGCCGACTTTTTCGGAGCGGAGCCGGGCCCGCTGATCTTCGGTGAGCGAGCCCAGATCGTTGCCGTCGAGCTCGATCGTGCCCGACGCGGGGCGGTCCAGTCCGGCGAGCAATCCCAGCAGGGTGGTCTTGCCGCTGCCGCTCGGCCCCACGATGGCCAGGAATCCGCCGCGCTCGAGCGCGAAGGTGATATCGTTCAGGACGGTGAGCGGCCGCCCGCCGGAGAGGTAGGTCTGGGTGAGCGACCGGCAGCGCAGCATACGAGCTCCACAAGGGGAAGGCGGGCGAGCGGAGAATGATAGTCAGGCGTCTCGGGATCATGGCGATGCTGCTCTCCGCGTGCGGGGGGCAGAAGGATGGACGGACGGACCGACGGACGGTTGGACAGGATTCTTCGACCGCCCGCCCGTCTGACCGCCTGTCCGTCGGTCCGTCCGTCCAGCCGTCCGTCCTGTTCCTCGGCACCAGCCTCACCGCCGGCTACGGGCTGTCGGACCCTTCGCTTGCCTATCCCGCGCTGATCCAGGCCAAGCTGGACTCGGCCGGGCGGCGGTTCCGCGTGGTCAATGCCGGCATCAGCGGCGAGAGCTCGGCGGGTGCGCTGGCCCGGATCGACTGGCTGATGAATCAGGGCCCGGTGGCGGTGCTGGTCATCGAGACCGGCGCCAACGACGGCCTCCGGGGACAGGATCCCGACTCGGTGCGGGCCCGGATCCAGGGCATCATCGATCGGGCTCGGCGCGGGTCGCCGCCACCCAGCATCGTGATCACGGGCATGGAGGCCATGCCCAACCTGGGCGCCAGCTACGTGCGCCGGTTCCGGGGCATTTACCCCGCGCTGGCCACGGCCA
>JAYUAL010000066.1:0-2458 GCA_043741355.1 Gemmatimonadales bacterium
GTAAGGCCCCGAAACGCATCGAGCGCCGCGATGCGCTCGGGCCGGGCTCTAGCCGCGGTCCCCATCGTCTCCTCCGCTTTCCGGGGGTATCTTCATCGGTCTTCCTGGTACCCGACAATTTGCCTGGAGCCTCCATGCGAGCAGCATCCGTTACCGCGCTCTTGCTGGTCCTGGCGGCCGGCGCGGTTGCCTCACCGCTCGCCGCGCAGCGACGGGAACTCGCGCTGCTCGCCGGGGGGAATTACTCGAGCGCGGCCGGAGGACAGGTCGACAAATCCGTGGCCCGTGCTGGCTTCCAGCTCGGTCTCAGCCTTCGGATGCCCCGCAGTCCGCTGCTCTCCTTCCAGACCGAGCTCCTCCTGGTCCAGCGACGTTTCTACGCCGAGCGTGCGGCGAGTACCCGGCCGTCGCGGGAGGTGGGTCCAAGGTCGGACGCGCCCAGTCTCCTCTTTGTGCAGATCCCGCTCCTGCTGCGCATTCAGAAGGGCTACAGCACGCAGCGGCGAGTGCGGCCCTTCATCGCCTTCGGCCCCTACGCTGCGGTCCGTCTCTCCTGCAAACGCGAGCTGATCGAGGCCGGCGGCGGCGTGAGTCGCCCCGATTGCACCGTCACCCCGCCCGGGTTCCAGCCCGGTACCGACCCGTACTTCCCAGCCCTCTACCAAGACCTCGACATCGGGATTCTGGGTGAGCTGGGTGTCGAGATGAGGCGGCTCTCGCTTGGGCTACGGGGCGAGAGGAGCATACGCAACCTGGTCGAACCGGGTGCGTTTCCGGCCTCGCCTCTGGAACGGTCCAAGCTGTGGAGCGCCTCACTTTCGGTCGAATACCTGCTTCGGGTCATCTAGCCGGCCGGGCCGGCTGGCGCCCCCGGGGATCTCGCGGAAGATACCGCCGGCGCCCCCGCTGCGGTCCGCAGCGGTCATCCTCTCTCATCCGTAGCTCTTAGGGGCGCGGAGCGGCTCGGAAACCTCGCCCGCGCGCCACGCGTCGGTTCTATAGGGTCTCATGGAACGAACGCTTGAAGCCATCCTCACCTTTCTCTTCAAGTACCCGCCGCGGCTATACCAGCGGGGGGACTTGTCGCTGGCCCCGACCTTCCCCCCCCCGCTGATCGCCCTGGCTTTCGGGCTGGCGCTGATCGCTCTGGTTCTCATGCTGCGCCGGGTACGGACTCCGTCGCCGCTCAAGGATCGGCTGGTCCTCGGGGCGCTTCGGGTGGCCGTTTTCGCCCTCCTGGGCCTCGGTCTCCTTCGGCCGGTCCTGCTCCTGTCCAGCGCCGTTCCCCAGCGCAACGTGCTGGGCATCCTGCTCGACGACTCGCGCAGCATGCGCTTGGCCGACATCGAGGGCGGATCGCGGCTCGACGCGGTGCGTCGGGTGTTCGGCGATTCCGCCGGCGCGATCACCCCGGGACTTTCCTCGCGCTTCGTGCTCCGGTTCTTCCGCTTCGCGGCGAACGCGGGGCCTCTTTCGGGGGCGGCGGCGCTGCGGGGCAACGGGACTCGCACCGACCTGGCGGCCGCGCTCGACGCCGCGCGCCAGGAGCTGGCCGGCGTGCCGCTGGCCGGCCTCGTGGTGGTGAGCGACGGCGCCGACAACGCCGGCACCGACCTGACCGCGCCGCTCCTCGCGCTCAAGGCGCGGCGAGTCCCGGTGTACACGGTGGGCGTCGGGTTGGAGCGCTTCGCGCGGGATCTTGCCATCGAACGGGTATCGCTGCCCGCCAGCGCCCTCGCGGGAGCCGGTGTGCTGGCCGAGGTGGTGCTTCGGGTCCGGGGCCTGAGCGGGCAGCAGGTGACCGTGACGGCGGAAGATGAGGGCAGGGTGGTGGCCCAGCGGGACGTCCCGCTGCCCGACGCCGGCGACGTCACGGTGGCGCGGCTGTCCCTCCCGCCACTCTCCCCAGGCTCGCGGCGGCTCACCTTCCGGGTGCGGCCAGTCCCCGGCGAAATCGTCACCGAGAACAATGAGTTCAGGACCGTGCTCCGGGTCCGTCCGGGGCCCGAGCGGGTGCTCTACATCGAAGGAGAACCCCGGCCCGAGTTCGCGTTTCTGCGGCGCGCCGTCTCGGCGGACAGCGCGCTCCAGGTGGTGGCCCTGCTGCGGAGCGCCAAGGGGAAATTCCTCCGGCTCGGTGTCCAGGACAGCGTCGAGCTCGCGGGCGGGTTTCCAACCCGGCGCGAGGATCTGTTCCGCTACCGCGGCCTCATACTCGGCAGCATGCCGGCATCGTTCTTTACCGGAGACCAGCTTCGCATGCTCGCCGACTTCGTGAGCCGGCGGGGCGGAGGGCTGATCGTGATGGGGGGCCGGGAGGCACTCGCCGAAGGGGGATTCGCCGGCACGCCCCTGGCGGAAGTGCTGCCGGTGGGGCTCGATGCAACGACCCCGGCCGGGGCCAGCGCCCCCGCGACCGAGCTCACGATCAGGGTGACGCCACCGGGACTGGTGCATC
>JAYUAL010000067.1:0-2452 GCA_043741355.1 Gemmatimonadales bacterium
GGACCAGCCCCGGTCGTGCTTGTAGAACTCGATCGCCTCCCGGTAGGGCAGCGGCCGCTCGAACCAGGCCTGGAACATCTCCTCCTGCATCACCTTGTCCCCCCCGCTCTTGGTCATCCGCTTCCGGATGGCGTTGAGGATGGTGGCAGGATCGATGCGCTCGTGGACGTGAAGCGACACCGTATCCACCTCGAACGAGGTTCGCTCCGCCTTTCCGGCCCAGTTGAGATAGGGCTCGGCCTGACGCTTGAGCTGCTCCAGCGCTCTCCGCATCACCGCTTCGTCCCCGCTGGCGAGCGCCTCGTCGATCAATCGCTCGATGCCGGCGCGGCCCACGTCGAACTGCAAGGCGGGGTCAATGTGCGGATCGTAGGCCCAGCGACTCTTGCCCTCGCCAGGGTCGGAATCGGGATCCACCATCCCGACTTCCGGGTTGTTGATCCGCTTCTGGTCGTGGCGGTAGGAAATGACTTGCGGCGCGCCGGTGTTCTTCGTGTCGCGCAATCCGCTCCCTCGCCGTTCCCGCGCGGCCTGCGGCTTGAACAGCTCGATCGGCTGGGGCTCTGACGTCAGCTCCAGGTGCGGTGTGGGAGCGCCCTCGCGCGCCGGGACCGCGCGGCAGAGCGATCCTCCCCGGCCCTTTCCCTTGACCGCCAAGCCGGCTTCCACCAATGCATCCCGGGCGGTGGCGTACTCCGCTTCGGTGATCTCCCTGCCGAGCCTCGCGGCAACCGCGTAGCGCAGCTTGGCATTCGCCCCGGACGATCCGTCGGGCGGCAGCACGTCGAGGAGAGCCCGGGCTACCGGGTGTTCGGGAAAGTTGGCCATTGAGCCAATGAACTCGTTTCGGGAAGCGTCCAGGATGCTATCACTTTTGAATCATAA
This sequence comes from Gemmatimonadales bacterium, assembly GCA_043741355.1. GTDB lineage: Bacteria > Gemmatimonadota > Gemmatimonadetes > Gemmatimonadales > GWC2-71-9 > JABFSM01. The sequence goes on from JAYUAL010000067.1 coordinate 886, forward strand.
CCACCCCATTGCGGCCTCACCCCGCGAGCCGGCGCTCGAGCAGCGCCATGCCCCGCATCAAATGCTCGACGTAGCGCTCCGGCGCGATGTTGGTTCCGCAGACGATCAGGCCCACCTTCTTTCCCGCCAGCCGCTCGCGGAGCGGGCCCATGAGGGCCGCCGCGGAGGCGGCGGCGGCGGGCTCCACCCCCAGCTTGGCCCCCCTGAACATCACCGCGAGCGCCTCGCGCATCGCGTCGTCGCTCACCAGGACGAGGTCATCGAGATTTCGGCGGCAAAGCTCGAGACTGTACGGCAGCGTGTACGGAGGGCTCAAGCTGTCCGCGATAGTGCGGTAGCCGCCCTCCGGCACCCGCTCCGGCCGGCCGGATTTGAGGCTTCTGAACATGACATCGTTGGCCTCGGGCTCGACCCCGATCACCACACATTCCGGCTTGATCAGCTTGATCGCCGACGCGACCCCCGCCGCGAGCCCGCCACCGCCTACCGGCACGATGACGGCGTCCAGGTCCGGGGCCTGCCGGAGCAGCTCCCGCCCCAGCGTCGCAGTGCCCAGGGCAGTGCGGGGCCCCTCGAACGGGTGAACCAGCGCCCGCCCTTCCTCACGCTCGATTTGTGACGCGAGGGCGAACGCCGCGTGGACATCCTCGGCGAGTGCGACTTCCGCGCCGAGCGCTGTACAGCGGGAGACCCGGAACGGATCGGCCGTCTTCGGCATTACTACCTTGGCGCTGCTGCCCAGGGTCCGGGCCGCCCAGGCCACCGCGATGGCGTGATTGCCTGCGCTGACCGCAGTGACTCCCCTGGCGAGCGCCGGTAACCCGAGTCCCAGCATCACGTTCAGGGCGCCCCGGGCCTTGAAGCTGCCGGCGTACTGGAACAGCTCCAGCTTGAGGACCGCCTGGGTGCCCGGCGCCAGCAGCCGATCGGTCAGCTCGTCGCGCCAGGCCCATGTCGGGGTTTCGTGAATCATCGGGGCCAGAACCCCGGCAGCGAGCTCGATGTCCCCGAGCGTAAGACCGGGATGATTCACTTCAGCGCTGTGCTGCCGGAGACCCGGCGGGTCGTCTGACAGAATGGAAAGCAGGCCAACGGAGGCGGAACATGAGGCACCTCGTGAGCAGAACACGCATAGCGGTTGCCACCGGACTGGTGGCCCTGGCGCTGGCCGGGTGCAGCCAGAACCAGGTCGACACCGGCATCATTCCCAATGAACCCACCATCCTCCGGGTGGACAACCAGTCGTTCAACGACATGAGGATTTACGTGATCCAGGGGGGTCAGAGGATCCGGATCGGCACCGCCAACGGGAAGCACACCTCCACGTTCAAGCTGCCGAAGAGCGTCATTTCCGGTTTCACCACGGTCCGGGTCGAGGCGGTGCCGATCGGCGCCAATGGAAGCTCGATCAGCGAGGAGATCTCGATCACCCCGGGAGATCAGCTCGAGCTCAGGATCAGCCCCTAGAGCGCCGAGCGGAGCACGTCGGGACCCACGTTCCCTCCGCAAAGAATGACCACAACCGTCTTGCCGCGCCAGGCAGAAGCCTGGCGAAGAAAGGCGGCCA
>JAYUAL010000068.1:0-2445 GCA_043741355.1 Gemmatimonadales bacterium
TCGGTCTGGGTTCCCGCCGGATTCCCGGGGTAATACCGGTTCATGCTCTTGCGATCAACCGGGTTGACGTGAGGCACCTTCTGCTCGAAGGACGCCACGTTGACCAGCGGCACCAGGATCACCGTCCCGGCGAGACCGGCCGGATCGATTCGTTCGATGAGCCGTGACACCGCCACGATCGAGGCGTATTCGGTGCCGTGCGCCCCCGACACCACAGCCAGCACCGGGCCGGGCCGGGCGCCGTTCACCACCGCGACCGCGATTCGGGTGCCCGAGTCCACGCCGGCGGGAACCACGATTTCCCCGTAGGCCTTCTCGCCGCGTTTGGCGGTGGCGGTCCCGACGGTGACGACGGCGCGCGGATCGGCGGCTTGCCTGAGCCCATGGGCTGACGGCGGGAGAGCGAGGGCAGCGGCCAGCATCAGAATGGTCTTCACGACTTTCCCCCTGGGAAGCCAGGCTGCATCTTACCGCCGTTCCCTTGTCATCGCGAACCCGGAGGAATGCCATGAACCGTCGTGAGTTCACCACGACCGCCCTCTCCACGCTGGCCGCCTCCGCGCTCCCGCTCCGGTTCCGGCAGACCGCGTTCCGGATCAATGGTGCCCGTATCAACGCGCATCTCGCCGCGCTCTCCGAGTTCGGAAAGAATCCCCAGGGCGGGGTGAGCAGGGTGGCCTACACCGAATTCGACCGCCAGGCTCGCGAGGCGGTGATGGGATGGATGCGGGCCGCGCGGCTGGATGTGTCGGTCGACGCCGCCGCGAATCTGGTCGGGCGCAGGGCCGGCTCGGATCCGTCGCTCAAGCCAATCGTCCTCGGCTCGCACATTGATTCGGTGCCGATGGGCGGCAACTTCGATGGCCAGGTCGGCTCCACCGGCGCGATCGAAGTGGCGGAGACCCTCGCGGCCGCAACCCTCATGCTGCGGCATAAGCTGGAGATCCTGATCTTCGAGAACGAGGAAGGCGGAACCATCGGGAGTCACGCGATCACCGACGGCGTGCCCGCCAGTGAGCTCGACCGAGTGTCCCAGAGCGGGAAGACCTTCCGGGAGGGGATTCGTTTTCTGGGAGGAGATCCCGACCGGCTGGACTCGGCGCGCCGCTCCCGGGGAGATATCGCCGCCTACCTCGAGCTCCATATCGAGCAGGGCGGCACGCTCGACCAGGCGGGGATTCCCATCGGAGTGGTGCTGGGGATCGTCGGGATACGGCACTGGGACGTCACCATCGACGGATTCGCCAACCACGCCGGCACCACGCCCATGAAGGGCCGGCGGGACGCGCTCCTGGTGGCCGCGCGCTGCATCGCGGCGGTCAACCGGATCGTGACGAGCGTGCCGGGCCGGCAGGTGGGAACGGTGGGGAAAATCCGGGTAGAGCCGGGCGCGTATAACGTCATTCCGGGGCGCGCGGTGTTCGGGCTTGAGCTGCGGGAGCTCGATGACACGAAGACCCTGGGCTTCTATCGGCGGATCCGTGCCGAATGCGAGCGGCTGGCTCGGGCCGGCGGCTGCACTATCTCTTTTCAGGAGACGCTCGCGAGCGTTCCCGCGCTGACCGATCCATCGATCCGGCGCACCATCGCCGCGGCCGCCAAGGGCCTCGGGCTTGCCACCCTGGAGCTGCCAAGCGGAGCGGGACACGATGCGCAGGAAATGGCCCGGATTGGGCCGGTGGGGATGATCTTCATCCCGAGCCAGGACGGCATCAGCCACTCACCCCGGGAGTACTCCAAAGCGGCCGACATCGAGAATGGCGCCAACGTTCTGCTGCACACCCTCCTCACCCTCGACGCGCGCTGAGCGGCTAGGACGAGCAACTCACGCTGATTTCGCGCGCCGAGGCGGAGGGCGGCTCAGCCAGCCGCTCCTGGCCCGGATGCTCGCCGTATGGCGCGGCGAACAAGCGGCGGAGCTCCTCGATGAACCAGTAGTCCTTCTCGACTGCCCGCTCGATGGCCTCCTGGGCAATCCAGTTCCGTAGCACGAACTTCGGATTGGCCCCCGCCATCCGGGCTTCGCGCTCGGCGTTAACGCTGCCCTCGGCGCGGAGACGCTCGGCGTAACGGGCCGCCCAGGCATCGAGAGCGGCGCAATTTCCGGAGAGCTGCGGCTCCCGGCCGGCCGGCCAGGTGGCGGTGTCGCCGTCGAAGGCGCCAAGGGCTCGGAAGAACCGGGTATGGTCGGCGTGGCCGTCGCGCAGCAGCGCGAACAGGTCGCGCAGGAGGGCGGGGTCCGTCTCGCTTTCGGTCAGGAGCCCGAGCTTGGCACGCATCAGGCGGCCGTATTCCGGCGTGAACGCGTCCCAGTACGACTCCAGCTCCTCCTGCCAACCGGCGAGCGCGGGATCCGACTCAGCCGGGGATGGCTGGCTTCCCGAGCTCAGCGCGGGCTCGGTCACTAGCAGGGCTTCTCCCAGCCTGGCGCAGTTCCACATCCCG
>JAYUAL010000069.1:0-2442 GCA_043741355.1 Gemmatimonadales bacterium
AGCGCCACCCGGCCCCCAAAGCGCTTTCGCGACGCAAGCTCTTTCGCGATGCCGGGCCAGAGGTCGGCCGGCGGAGTGACCGAGCGTGGCAGCGTGTCGGCTGCTCCGAGCGCCCGGTCATGATTGGCCAGCGCCTCATGACAGGCGGTGCACCCATCCAGATGCGTTTCGAGCGCCGCCGACTCGGCGGCGGATAGAGTGCCTTCGACATAGGCATCGAAGCGGTCCCGCAGCTCACCGCAGGTCATCGTTCGAGTGACTCCCTGAGCAGACGGCGGGCCCGGAAGAGCTGGGCTTTCGAGGTTCCCGTGGCGATGCCCGCCATCTCGGCGATCTCCCCGTGCTGATACCCTTCCACGTCGTGCAGTACGAACACCAGTCGCGCCCGCTCCGGCAGCGCCGCGATAGCCTGTTCCAGGTCCATGCCGAGTCCCGGCGATGCCCCCTCCTGCGGCCGCTCCAGGAGTCCCGGCTCGGCGGCGATGAACACTCGTTTGTCCCGCCGGGTGCTGGTCCGCTGGTCGCCCAGAAACACGTTCACCGCCAGACGGTGAAGCCAGCTTCCCAGTGCGCTCTCACCGCGAAAGGAGGGCAGCGCCTCCCACGCGCGGACGAAGACGTCCTGGGTCAGATCGGTGGCGGCGTGCGGGTCCCCGGCCATCCGGAGGCAAAGCGCGTGCACGCGGCCGACGTGGGTCCGATAGAGTGCGGCGAACGCGTCCTCATCTCCCGCCTGGGCCCGGCCCACCAGGTCGCTCATGGCATTGCCGGGCTGGTTACGCGCCAAGGCCGGGAACGCCGGGGCAGCCCGACCGAGTGCAAGCGCGAGAATGGACACGACAATGGGATGCCGCCCGGGGGCCGAGGGTTTGTTCAGGCCGCGGCCTTCAGCTTCCGTTCCCGGAAGAAGGCCCAGAAGAACACCGCGGCGGCCAGACCGATCAGCGAGACCACTCGCCAGAGCGAGCCGTAGTCCACTTGGCCGCCGGATCGGGCGTAGTTATCGGCCAGGTAGCCGGACAGCAGACCGCCCAGCACCGGGCCACCACCCAGAATGATGATCCCGAAGACGGTCTGGGCCGAGTGGCGGACATCGGCCGGCGCCACCCGGTCGGTGTAGATGAACGCCGCGGCGAAAAAGCAGGCGTATGAGAATCCGTGGAGGAACTGGCTGGCGACCAGTACCGAAACCGGAAAGAGCGCCGGGAAGCTCCAGATCGCGTAGCGGACAAAGTAGGCGAAGGCGCCGATGGTGATCACTTTGCGAAAGCCCAGCCGTGCCAGCAGGCCGCCCAGCGCCGCCATCACCGCGATTTCGCTGAACTGGCCGATGGTCATCGCGGGGCCGATCTGGCTGTCTCCCAGGCCGAGATGGGAGAAGAACGGGGGCGTCTGGAGGAAGTAGACCTGGTGGATGACGCTGATCGGAAGACTGGCGAGGACCAGCACGGCGAACGAGCGCTCCTTGAGCAGCGCGAACGCCTTCTTGAATGCCAGCTTCTCGACGGCGTCTTTTCGGGGCGGCGTGTGCGGAAGCGACAGGCAGTAGAGCGCGTAGCCGAAGGAGATGAATGCGGAGAAGCGAAGCGAGTCGGCCAGGCGGGCGGTGACGTTGGGCAACTCGGGTCCTACCAGGAAGGGGGGCATCGCCTGGAAATGGAGGCCGGTCTGCAGGTAGATCATGGGAAAGATCCAGCTCGCCGCGATCCACCCGATCGTGCCCCACACCCGCACCTTGGGGAATTGATGCTGCCGGTCGTCCAAGTTGGCGAAGGCCATCGAGTTGGAGAGGGCCAGCGTCGGCATGTAGACGATGCTGTAGAGAATCGAGAGGATCAGCCATGCGGAGAAGCCGTGCTGGGAGGCGGTGATCCACTTGATTACGCCGCCAATGGCGAGCAGCGCCGCCAGAAAACGCTCGGTGCTGAAGTAGCGGTCGGCAAGCTGGCCCGCGATGAAGGGCGAACAGATCGCGCCGATCGAGCCGGCCAGCCCCAGAATCGTGCCCATCTGCGTTCCGGTGAACCCGAGCCCGCCTTCCGCGGTGGAGGCAGTGAGGTAGCGCGCGGCAAGCGGGAGCCAGGCTCCCCAGACCGCATACTGCAGGAACATCATCAGGGAGAGGCGGCGGACGTTCGATTTCATCGGGGCTCCGAAGTGGGGGCGTTGATCTCCTCCTCGATCACCAGGGCCAGGTGATCCGCCAGCGCTTCCAGCTCATGGTCCCGGCGGCGGGAGGCGCGGGAGTAGGCGGTGCGCGCGGTGCCATAGGTAAGGAGGAGCCAGGCGGGCATCGCTACGATCAGCGCCAACGGGGCATTGAGCGCTCCCGCGATAATTCCGCCCAGCAGCCCGAATCCGCCGCCGCCCATGCCGCCGCCGATGCCGCCGAAGACCGCGCCCAGGAGCTGGGAGAAGTTCTCCAGCACCACGATGCGGGTG
>JAYUAL010000070.1:0-2436 GCA_043741355.1 Gemmatimonadales bacterium
CCGCCCCGATTTTACGTGTGCGCTTCTCGAACGCGTGCAGCACGTACACCGCCTCAGGGAACTTGGCTACGTAAATGACGCGGTGTCTGCTGCCGGAGAAACACCTCCACCTCACCCACGGCGTCAGCGGGGAGGCGGATCTTCTGGCGCAGTACCCGCCGTACTTCCGACAGCACGGTGTCACCGACGATGAGTTGGTATTCAGCCAGGACCGCGTGCAAGACGTCTGCGCCCAGGCCCCGCGTTGTGATGGCACTGACCAGGACGTTGGCCACGGGCCTCGGCGAGGGGCATGATCCGGCGACGGAGGTCCTCGAACTGTGCGAGCGCCAATTGGCGGCGCAGGGCATCGCGGATCAACTCGCTCCGGCTCCGGCCAGTGCGGCGGGCGGCCCGGGCGAGCTGGCGCTCGAGGGCGGGATCAGGCGGATTGTCAGGGCTCGGTGCGGTTACTCCGCGATAGCGGCATGCTCACTTCCCGAACGGCTCCTCCAGCGACGGGCTGGTCGGCGTAAACAGCTCCGCCCCGTCCTCGGTGATGTGCAGGTCGTCTTCCAGCCGGACGCCGAATTCCCCGGGGATATAAATGCCCGGCTCGTCGCTGAAGGTCATGCCCGCCTTCATAGGCAGCGTGTTGCCGCGCACCAGATAGGGCCACTCGTGCCCGTCCATCCCCATGCCGTGCCCCACCCGGTGGCTGAAGTACTTGTAGTCGGGCCCGAACCCGGCGTCGACGATGACTTTTCGCGCCGCCGCATCCACCGCCTGGCACTCCACCCCGGGCCGGGCGGCGGCCAGCGCGGCCTTCTGGGCCCGCTGCTCGATCTCGAACACCTGCTTCATCCGGCCCGAGGCCTTGCCCAGGACGAAGGTCCGGCTGATGTCGCTGGCGTAACCCTCCGCCGAACAGCCGCCATCGATCAGGAGAATGGTGCCCGGGCGGATCACCTGCGGGGTGGCCGAGCCGTGGGGCAGCGCGGAGAATTTCCCCACCTGCACGCCGGCGCCGCCTTCGAAGCCAAGGCGAGTGTGCGCCAGGGCCACCAGGTCGGCGAATTGATCCTGGGTCATCCCGTCTCGAAGCGCATGGTAGGCCGCCTGGTACGCCTTGAGCGTGACCTGGGAGGCCAGCCGCATGAGCGCCAGCTCGTGGGCGTCCTTCACCATCCGACAGCCCGCCGTGACCGGCGAGCCGCTCACCAGCTCCATGGCGGGCAGTGCCGCCGCGGCCGCGGCGGCAAAGACCGAGCGGACGGTCTCCTCGACCCCGAGCCGTCCGGTGGTGAGTCGCTGCTCCCGGAGGCCTTCCGCGATCCGCTGGTAGGGGCTCTCGTGCTCCTCCCACGTCAGTACGTCGGCGGTGCCCTTGAGCGGCCCGGCCTCGATCTGTTCCAGCGCCCGATCGCGCTCGAAGGCGGGGCAAACGACGAAGGCCCGGCCTTCCCTCGGAAGCACCAGCGCCAGCAGCCGCTCGGAGAGCCCCCAGCTGATGTTGGTGAAATACTTGAGCGAGGTGCCGCCGGTCAGGAAAAGCGCGCCGATCTTCTCGGTGCCCATCAACTCCCGGGCCCTGGCGATGCGGCCCTGGCGTTCCTCGACGGTGATGGGCCGGGCCAGTTTTCGCATCGAGGTGAGCGCCCGGATCGACGGGGGCATCGGAGCGCCCTGCTCGGGAGCGGGTGCGGGAGCGGCGGTGGTTGAGCGTGCCACCAGGCTCGCGGCGGCGGCGGCGGCCGAGCACTCGAAGAATTCGCGGCGGGTAGGCATGACTTATTATACATCGCGATGCCGCTGCGACGCGTGTGCGTATTCTGCGATCCCGATCCCAACGCCGGCCCTGAGCACCGGGAGCTCGCCGCCACGGTGGGCTGGCTGCTGGCCGACAACGGGATCACGCTGGTTTACACCGGAGCGACCCAGGGGGCCGGCGGCGCACTGGCCGAGGCCGTGCTCGGGGCCGGGGCCCCCGCGATCGCGGTGATGACCGCCGCGGGCGCCCTCGAATCCGAGATGCCCTCCGGACTCACCGAGCTCCAGATCGTCTCGAGCCTCGAGGAGCGGAACGCCGCGCTGGCCGACCGGTCGGACGGGTTTCTCGCCCTGCCGGGGGCCTTCGGCTCGCTGGAGGAGCTCTTTGCGATCTGGTCCTGGGGAGGGCCCCACGAAAAGCCCTGTGGCCTGCTCAATCGCGCCGATTACTACACCGGCCTTCTCAGCACTCCCAGCGATGCACTGCTGGACCGCTATGTCCGCGAAAGCCAGCGCGGCCGGCTGATCGTGGACCGCGACCCCGCAGTGCTGCTGCGCGCCATGGCGGACTTTCGTCCGCCGGAGACCCGCCGCTCTCAATCCTACGAAGATTCCTGAGGAACCCTCCGTGATCCCCCTGCTGCTCTGCCTCTCGCTGGTGCAGCCACCGGCCGAGGCCTATCGCGC
>JAYUAL010000071.1:0-5815 GCA_043741355.1 Gemmatimonadales bacterium
TCGCCGATGGCCATTCTGTCCAAGCCGTTCAATGGCCGCAACGCCTGCCAGCACTGCGGCTACTGCATCCAATTCGGCTGCGAGTACAATGCCAAGAGCTCGAGCCTGGCGTCGGTCATTCCGGTGGCCGAGGCCACGGGCAAATGTGAAATCCGCCCTGACAGCTACGTGCGCAAGGTCGAGCTCAACGCGCGCGGCCGGGCCACCGGCGTGATCTATTTCGACGCCCGGAAGAAGGAACAGCGGCAGCGCGCCAAGGCGGTAGTGCTGTGCGCCAATGGCGCTGAAACGCCCCGGCTCCTCTTCAATTCGGCGTCGAACCGGTTTCCCCATGGGCTGGCCAATTCGAGCGGCATGGTCGGCAAGAACCTGATGTTCAACGGCGGCGCCGGCGCGATGGGACTCTTCGAGCACCCGCTCAACGAGTACAAGAGCATCCAGTGCACTCGGCTTTCGCACGATTTCTACGACAGCGACCCCAAGCGTGGCTACTATGGCGGCGGCGGGATCGACGCGCGGTTCCAGCAGTATCCCATCACCTGGGCGCTTGGCGGGCTTCCGACCAATGCGCCGAGGTGGGGGAGCGAGTACAAGAGAATGGTGGGCGACTACTTCAACCGCTCCATGCTGCTGGCGGGGCACACCAGCTCGCTGCCGGTGCCGACCAACAACATCACCCTGGATCCCACGGCGAAGGACGACTGGGGCATACCCGCATTGCGGATGACCTACAGGGACCATCCCGACGATCTCAAGATTTCCCAATTCCTCCTCGATCGGCAGATGGACATTCTCGACGCCGCCGGGGCGCAGAAGAAGTGGGTCTCCTATCCCGTGGAGGAGCAGCAGATCGCGTTCCACCTGCTGGGCACCTGCCGGATGGGCAAGGATCCCAAGTCATCGGTGGTCGACATCGATCACCGGACCCACGACATCAGGAACCTGTTCATCTGCGACGGAAGCAGTATGGTGACGTCGGGGCGGGGCCAGCCCACCATGACGATCATGGCATTGGCGTTCCGGGCGGGAGAGCGGATCGCCGGGTTGGCGCAGCGGAGGGAGATCTGAGCTACGGGGAGCGGGGAGCAGGGAGCGGTAAGCGGTGAGTCGAAACGCCCCCTCCCTGCTCCCCGCTTCCCGCTCCCCGATCCAGGTAGTCCTGATACGTCACCTGCAGCATCGCCCGGCCCAATAGAAGATCGCGCGGGTCGGTGACTCCCGTCTCCGAGGTAATCCGGTTTGGGATGTGCTCCCAGACCAAGCTACCTCGAGCAGTGACCAGCCCGAAGCCGTCGTCGAAGCCGTAGAAAGCCCAGGACCGGGGGGAGGCCGCGAATACCGCCCGGCCGAACCGGTAGCGCTCGCCCCCCGGAATCCGCAGCAGCTCCAGCAGGGTCGGCGCGAGATCAGTCTGGCTCACGAGGTCATCCACCGTCTTTCCCCGCACCGCGAGCGCTCCCCCGGTCCACAGCATCGGGATGTGATACCAGCTTCCGGCGGACTTGTAAGGAACCGCCGCGTCGGTCTGCTCCAGCTTCTTGGAGTGATCGGCCACGATGATCACCAGCGTTCTTGCCCACCAGGGCTCCCTCGCGGCCTGGCGGAGAAACTCGCCCAGCACCCGATCGGTGTAGCGGAGCGAGTTGAGGAACCGGGTCTCGCCATCGGCGGCCGCGAGCCGCTCCGCGCCCGGTACGTCGAAGGGCTCATGGCTGCTGAGGGTGAGCCAGGTGGCGAAGAACGGCTCCTTCATGTGTTGGAGATCCGATTCCACCCGGGCGGCGGTCTCCTCGTCGTGGACCCCCCACTTGGAGGTCTGCGAGGAATCGGGGAAATCCTCTTTCCCCACGATCCGGTCGAAGCGGCCCTCCAGCAGGAACCCCTTCAGATTGGCGAACCCCAACTCGCCGCCGTAGTAGAACGCGGTGGCGTATCCCGCCTCCCGGAGGTCGCGGGAGAGCATCGGAAGGGTTCGCGCCTTTCCGGGCACCGTGAGGATCGAGACGTTCGGCACCGTCGGTGCGCCAGCCAGCAGCGCCGCGAGGCCCTTCTCGGTCCGGTCGCCCGCGGCATAGAAATGGGTGAACAACAACCCCGAATCCGCCAGAGCGTCGAACTCCGGCGTAGCGCCCTTCACTCCGCCGAGGCGCTCCACGGAACGCGCTGTGAAACTCTCCCATACGATCAGCAGCAGGTTGGGACGATCTCCCGAGAGAACCCGGCGCGGCTGGTCGCCGGCGGCCTCGCGAGCTTCGACCAGCACCCGAGCTGAATCCGCCGGCATGACGATGTAGGGGTTGTCGCGGCGGTTGAGCCCCCGGAGCCACGAATCGAAGAAGTTCCAGCCGACGTTGATTGCCGCCTGGTTCGCGAACGGCTCGGCCGTGAAATAGGCGCTGCTCTGATTGATGGGAATCTGCTGGATGCCGCCCCGCGCCGGCACGAACAGCAGCGCCGCGGCAAAGAGAAGCGGCAGGGCGCCCGCGGGATGCATGGCGGGGAGCGAGAGGAGCCGGGGCCGGAGCAGCCGCCATGCCAGCAGCACGAACCCGAGGGTCATCACGGCAAAGATGCCGAGCAGCAGCCAGGGAGCCCCGCCGCCGGCGGAGGCCCAGATCTCCTTCGGATGGGTCAGGTATTGCAGCACCGCGGCATCGATGCGGCGGCCCCACTGGCGAAAGATCTCGAGGTCTGCGGCGGCCAGCAGCGCGAGCGCCGCCGTCGCGGTCACCGTGTAGGCCAAGATGAGTCGCGCCGCCAGGCGAGTGAGCTGCTTGAGACTCGAGATTGCGATCAGGAGGAACGGAATCAGCGAGAGATAGGCCGAGGCGGACAGGTCGAGCGGCACGCCGTGCCAGAGCGTTCCCGCAATGGTTCCCTTGGGAAGCGTTCCGGCCAGGTTCTGAAAGAACACCAGGAACACCACCCTGACCGCGGCGAAGAATGCCATCCAGTACAGGAGGTAGAGCAGCAGGACCTTGAGGCGGGCGCGCACCCAAGAACAATAAACGGAAACGGGGGGCCACTCAGGGCCCCCCGTCGCCGTCTGGTTCAGCTTACCGCACTACGGCCGGGCGGTCCGTTGCCGGCTCTTGAGGTCGATGTCGAAAGTCTTGTCACCGATGGTGAGCGTGGCCGTCTGAGTGCCGTTGAAGGTCACGACCGCCGTGCGCTGCACCGTCTGGCCGTCCCGCACGCCGCCCCTGAAGGTGATGGTGCATGTCCGGGTAATCGAGCCGCTGATCGGGAAGCGATCCGCGCCGCGCGGGACCGGCACCACGACGTTGGTCACGGTCAGGGCGCAACTGATCTCGTAGGACCGGTCCCCATTCTCGGTGTGCCGGCTCCGGGTCGCATTGCTGGTTCCGGTGCCATTCCAGGTGCGTTGGGTTTCGTCGCCCAGCAGGCCGGTTACGGTCATATCCCGGGACCGGTCGATGGTCGCGCTCCAGCGCTCTCTGGTCTTGTCGCCCTGCACCCGGGTCTGGACGTTGGCTTTCGCGGTGAGCAATGCATCATACGCCTGCTGAACCGCGTTGACCGCGTCGAAGAACATGTAGCTGCGGTTGACGACCAGACTGTTGTCCCGGGTGAATGGAGCACACACGACCCGCTGGCTGGTGGAGTTGTAAGTGCAATTTGCCGGGTTGAAGTCACCGTTGCCGGGCGCAAAAGATGGCGCCAGCGAGGGGAAGAAGACCGGCTCCCGCATGATGTCGACATCCTCGCCGGCGGCGTCGGCGGCGACCACGGCCAGGTCGGCCGTGAGCAGGGGGGTCTGGGCGTCGGGTCCGGTGGCGTCCTTGCTGCAGGCCCCCAGAATGACGGCGCAAGTCAATACGCCGTAACGAATTAGCGTTTTCATTTTATTCCTCACAAGTTGGTTTCGATCAGGGTCCATCATCCCAGTGGCCACCGGAAATGACGCCCGCTGATCCGTGTTGTTAAGGATATGGGATGGCCCGGTTTATCGCTGTGACGCGGGTCACTTTTTGGCCGGGTCGGACGGACGGGCCACCCCTCCGGAAATGATGAACGCCAGCATATCCGTGCTGTCCCCCGAAATCGGATGCACATGCTGGGCCGGCACCAGAATTACTCGGCCGGCGAAGCTGTAGGACCAGGGGAGGTACACCGCCACGTGCCCTGGCATGCCGAGATGACCGAGCGAGTCGGCGGTGACGAAACCCAGGTACCAGACGTCGACATCCTGGTCGAGCCGGATCCGCACCGGGCGGTTGAAGCGCCGCCGCTCGCCCACGAAGGCGTTAAGCAGATCCTTGATCGAGGTATATACGATCCGGACGAAGGGCAGGCCCTCCAGGAGGCGCTCGAGCTCCGCAAGCACGCCGCGGGTCACCAGGGTGCCCGCCAAGGCCCCGATCAGGGTGATTCCGGCGACGGTGACCAGGATACCTGCCCCGGGGAAGCCGAGCGGAATCAGATTGTCGACCGCACTCACCGCCCACCAGCAGATCCACAGCGTGAGGGCGAGCGGCGTGGTGATGAGAAGCCCGCGGACGAAGTACTGCACCAGCCGCTTCATGCCAGCACCCCGTCGAGCGCGTGGAGCAGCGACTCGAGGTGGGCCGGCTCGAGGTCGCCCATGTGGCCGATCCGGATGATGTCCTGCTGCCGGGCGTCGAGCGGGCCGCCGACCAGGTAGCCGGCGTTGCCCAGCACGGCCATTACCTCGCCCGGCTTGCAGGAGGGCGGGAGCACCAGGCTGGAGATAGCAGGGGACCGGGCGCCGGACTTGGCCAGGAGCCGGACATCGGCTCGCGGGGAGGCCCACGACTCCATCATCTCGAGCATGCGGCGATGCCGCTCAAAGCGCGCGGTCCACCCGCCTGACGCGGCGATCCGGCCCAGCTGGCATTCGAGCGAGAGAATCAGCGAAACGGCCGGGGTCCAGAAGGGAAGGTTTTCGCGCGCGATGGCGGCCAGCTTCCGCACCGAGAGATAGAACCCGGCGTCGTGCTGCTTCTCGGCCCGCTCCATGAATCGCGGGCTCGCGGCGCCGAAGGCCAGGCCGGGAGGCAGCGCCATCGCCTTCTGGGAGCCGGTGCAGTAGAAATCGGCGCCCCACCGGTCCATCTCGATCGGCATCGCGCCAGCCGAGGTGACCCCGTCCACCAGCAGTACCAGGTCCTTCCGAGCCTGCACCACCCGGGCCAGCGCGGCGATGTCGGCCAGGGCGCCGGTCGACGATTCGGAGTGAACCAGGGCCACGGCATCGACCGCCGGCCCTTCGAGGAACTGGTCCAGCTGGGCTGGGGTGATGGCGGTACCGGGGTGGACTTCGACCCGGAACACCTGCTTGCCGCACGACTCCGCGATCCGGGCGAAGTACTCGCCGAAATAGCCACCGACCGGCACCAGGACCCGCTCCCGCACCCCGCTCCGGACCCCCGCCTCGATCAAGCCGGTGCCGGAGCAGGTCGCGATGAAGACCGGCTGGGTGGTGCCGAAGCAGGCCTGGAGGGCGGGCTGCATGGCGGCGTGCAGCGCCTGCATTCTCGGGCCCCGGTGCGGGAACATCGGCTGCGCCTGCGCGGCAAGCACTTCCGGGCGCACGTCGGTTGGGCCGGGAAGAAAATTGCGTCCGAAGCCGCTCATGCCACCATGACCTCGGCGCTGGTGGCGAGCCGGACGCCCCGGCGCTCCCAGTCCGCGAGCAGGGCGGGCGCAGCTTCAGCCGCGATGGCGCGCACGGCATCGGTGACGAGGGTGATCGGAATGGCGGGACGCTGTGCGAGCAGCCCCTCGATGGCGTACTTGTCGCACACATCGAGCGCCACGCCGTAGAGGACGA
>JAYUAL010000072.1:0-5792 GCA_043741355.1 Gemmatimonadales bacterium
GTGGTGGGTGATTCAATCTACATCCTACATCGTCGGCTAGGGTCGGTACATCACGCGCCAGACCTTCTGATTTGCATCCGCGCCGATGTAGAGCGATCCGTCGGGTCCCACGGCAAGGCCGGAGAACCGGAGGGAAGTCGGCTCGCCGGCCGGCGTGGCGAAATCGATCGGAGCCCCCGATGCCTTGCCGTTCTTCAGGGGCACGAATTCCACTCGGAAACCCTGCTGCGGCGCGGGGGAGCGATTCCAGGATCCATGGAAGGCGATAAATGCTCCGCCCCGGTACTCCGCGGGAAACTGAGTACCGCGGTAGATCGTGGTGGCGTTGGGAGCCCAGTGTCCCGGGAACGACGCGACGGGATCGGACTTGGAGGCGCAGTCCCCCACCTTGGTGCCGTCGCCGCCGTACTCGGGGTTCCGGAGCTTCACCTTTTTGCGGGAATCGAAGTAACAGTAGGGCCAGCCCCCATCGGCGCCCTCGGGCAGAGCAAGGAACACCTCGGCGGGGTTCTCGCGGCCCTCCTCGGCGGGAAAGCTCCAGTTCTCGGTCAGGTTGTCGCGGCCGTGCACGCCGCTGTAGAGGACCCCCGTGGCCGGATCGACCGAGACCGACATCGCATTGCGAAGCCCGGTGGCCCAGCGCTTTCCCTCGGCGGGGGTCTGGTTGAGCTTGTGCGCGTCGAAACGCCAGACGCCGGCCCGCTCCCGAAGCTCAATGCAGGGGTTGATACCGGGCGTGGGGCCCTTCCGGTCACCCTCGGGGGGCTGGCAGCTGTTGGTTCGAGACCCGAAGGAGACGAACAGCGCGCCGTTGGGACCCAGCGCGAGGCCCTTTTCACCGTGGCCACCGGTTGGCAAGCCGGACGCGACGACTTCGGGCTCACCCTCGGGCGCCAGCGCGCCTGCGTGCCATGGGAATCGGAGAATGCGGTCGGTTTGAGCGAAGTAGACCGCGTCGGGCGCCAGGGCAATTCCGCTGCCTCCCGGCCCCTCGTAGAACGTGGCGATCGTTTCGGCCTTCCCGTCTCCGGACACGTCCCGCAGAACGACTATGCCGCCTTTGGCGCCGGCCTTGGCGGCGAAGATGTCGCCGTTGGGCGCCACAGCCAGGTGGCGCACCCGCCCGAGGCTCTCGGCGACCATCACGGCGCAGAATCCCTTGGGCAGAGTGAGCCCGTCATTGCCGGGCGCGCAGGGCGGTTTCTGGGCGGCCAGCGAGCCGGCCGAGACGACGAACAGGAACGCGGGAAGCACGAATCGAGCGGAGCGCGGGATCATGGACGGTAGCCTTTGATGAGGCGTCAGGAGGCGAGAGTAATAATAGCGGGTGCGCCGAGGTTCGCCCGTTCCTCCTGATGGGGGGACGGTGCTAGCTTTCCTGACTTATGGCCAATCCACAATACATCTACACGATGGCAAATCTCCGGAAGGTCGTCCCGCCCAGCCGGGAAATCCTGAAGGGGATATACCTCGCGTTCTTTCCCGGGGCCAAAATCGGGGTGCTCGGCTCGAACGGCGCCGGCAAAAGCACACTGCTGCGCATCATGGCGGGGGTCGACAAGGACTTCCAGGGCGACGCCCGCCCCGCCGACGGCATCAAGATCGGCTACCTGCCCCAGGAGCCGGCGCTCGACCCCGCCCGGGACGTTCGCGGCAATGTCGAAGAGGCGGTTCGGGAACAGCGCGCCCTGCTGACCGAGTTCGAGGCGATCAGCGCCAGCTTCGCCGAGCCGATGGACGATGCGCGGATGAACCAGCTCCTCGAGAAGCAGGGGACGCTGCAGGAGCGCATCGACGCGCTCGGCCTCTGGGAGCTGGACCGCACCATCGACATCGCCATGGATGCCCTCCGGCTTCCTCCGGGAGACGCCGACGTGTCGACACTCTCCGGCGGCGAAAAGCGGCGGGTGGCGCTCTGCCGGGTGCTGCTGGAGCAGCCCGACATGCTCCTGCTGGACGAGCCGACCAACCATCTGGATGCCGAGTCGGTGGCCTGGCTGGAGCGGCACCTGCGCGACTTTCCCGGCACCATCGTCGCGGTCACCCATGACCGCTACTTCCTCGACAACGTGGCCGGCTGGATCCTGGAGCTCGACCGGGGCGCGGGTATCCCGTGGGAAGGCAACTACACCTCCTGGCTGGAGCAGAAGGGCAAACGACTGGCGCTGGAGGAGAAGCACGCCTCGGCGCATCAGAAAACCCTGGAGCGCGAGCTCGAATGGGTGCGCATGGCTCCCCGCGCCCGCCATGCCAAGCAGAAGGCGCGCATCGCGGCCTACGAGGAGCTCCGCGATCAGGGTGAGCGCCAGCAGGAAGGCAGCGCGGAAATTCTAATTCCGGTGCCGGCCCGCCTCGGTGAAGACGTGGTGATCGCGAAGGACGTGGCCAAGGGCTTCGGGGATCGCCTGCTGTTCGAAAACCTGAATTTTGCGCTGCCGCGGGGCGGCATCGTCGGCGTCATCGGCCCCAACGGGGCCGGCAAGACAACCCTCTTCCGGATGATCACCGGCCAGGAGAAGGCCGACGCCGGAGTCCTGACCGTGGGTTCCACGGTCCAGGTGTCCCACGTGGACCAGAGCCGCGACGACCTGGACCCGGACAAGACGGTATATCAGGAAATTTCCGGCGGCCAGGACCAGATGGCGTTCGGCAAGCGGATGGTCAACGCGCGGGCTTACTGCGCCGGCTTCAATTTCCGCGGCGCGGACCAGCAGAAGAAGGTCGGCACCCTGTCGGGGGGCGAGCGGAACCGGCTGCACCTGGCCAAGCTGCTCAAGAGCGGCGGCAACCTGCTCCTGCTCGACGAGCCCACCAACGATCTCGACGTCGATACGCTGCGCGCCCTGGAGGATGCCCTGCTCGGATTCGCCGGCTGCGCGGTGGTGATCAGCCACGACCGCTGGTTTCTCGACCGCATCGCGACCCACATCCTCGCCTTCGAAGGCGACAGCGAGGCGTTCTGGTTCGAGGGCAACTTCCAGGAGTATTCGGCGGACTACAAGCGCCGCAAGGGCGTGGCGGTGGACCAACCCCACCGGATCCGTTACAAGAAGCTCGTGCACTAAGGAACGACGCCATGCCGCACAGCCGGGCGAAGGTCGCCGTTCTCCCGCCGCGCCTCGAGGGGCTGTCGGCGCTGGTCACCAATCTCTCGTGGAGCTGGAACCGCGAGGCGCGCGAGATGCTCCGCTCCATCGACCCGCCGCTCTGGCGCCAGGTCCGTCACAACCCGATCCTGCTGCTCCGCGAGGTGAATCCCTCACGGCTGGAGCAGCTCGCCAGGGACCTGCAATTCCTCCAGCGATACGACCGCGTGATGGAATGGATGGCGGCCGACCGCCAGTACGAGCGGACCTGGTTCGCCCGCCGTTACCCCGAGCTGGCCTCCCGTCCGGTCGCCTATTTCTGCGCCGAGTTCGGCCTCCACAACTCGGTGCCGATCTACAGCGGCGGCCTGGGTGTCCTCGCCGGCGACCATTGCAAGCAGGCCTCCGATCTCGGCATTCCGCTGGTGGGTGTGGGCCTCTCCTACATGAAGGGCTACTTCGACCAGCGACTTCGCGGGGACGGCTGGCAGGAGGACAGCGATGACCACGTCGATCCGATTCTGACGCCGCTGGTGGAGCTGAACGGTCCGCACAACGAACCCTGGCTCACGGTGGTGAGCACCTTCGGGCGTCCGGTCAACGTGCGGGTATGGAGCCTTCGCGCCGGCCGGGTTCCGCTCTACCTGCTCGACACCAACCTGGAAGAGAACCATCCCGACGACCGGACCCTGCTCAACAAGCTCTACGGCGGCGGGCCCGATCTGCGGCTCCGCCAGGAGTGGCTGCTCGGCGTGGGGGGTGTCCGGGTGCTCCAGGCGGTGGGGATCGATCCGGGGGTATGGCATGCCAACGAGGGCCACGCCGCGTTCATGATGCTCGAGCGGGTCCGGCAACTGACGGTGAAGGGAACCGCGTGGGCCGAAGCGGTCTCGGAAGTGCGCCGCACCACGATGTTCACCACCCACACTCCGGTGCCGGCGGGACACGACGCCTTCGACCTGGAACAACTGGTTCAGTGCACCGGCCCGATCTGGGAAGAGATGGGAGTACCGCCGGAAAAATTCCTCGCGCTGGGCCAGCATCCGGGCAGCGAGGACAAGCGGTTTCAGATGACGGTGCTGGCAATGAACCTCGCGGCCCGGGTCAACGGCGTGTCGAAGCGGCACGGCCAGGTCTCGCGGGAAATCTGGCACGACCTCTGGCCCGGCCGCTCCCAGGACGCGGTCCCGATCGACTCGGTGACCAACGGCGTTCACCTGGCCACCTGGATGGCCAATCCGGTGATGGGACTGCTGGATCGGCACTTCGGCGCCGACTGGGGGTCGCAGATCGATGATCCCGCGCTGTGGGAGTCGCTCCGGCAGCTCGACGCGTCGGCGCTCTGGGCGGCGCATCAGGAACAAAAGGGCACCCTGATGGGTTTCATCCGGGAAGAGGCCCGGCGGCGGTTTGCCGACCAGTGGACCGAAGCGAGCCAGGTGGTGGCGGCGGGAACGCTGCTGCATCCCCATGCCCTCACCATCGGCTTTGCCCGCCGATTTGCCACCTACAAGCGGGCCGGGCTCTTCTTTCGCGATGTGGAGCGGCTGCAGCGGCTGCTCTGCGATCGGCGCCGCCCGGTCCAGATCATCTTTGCCGGCAAGGCGCATCCAGCGGACGAGCCGGGGAAGGAAGTGCTCCAGGCGGTGTACCGTTGGACCCATGATCCCTATTTTCAGGGCCGGGTTGCCTTCCTCGAGGACTACGACATGCACCTGGCCCAGGAACTGGTCGCCGGGGTGGATATCTGGATGAACCTGCCCCGGGTGCCGCTCGAGGCGAGCGGAACGAGCGGGATGAAGGCTGCGCTCAATGGGGTGCCGCAGTTGGGAACCATCGACGGCTGGTGGGAAGAAGGTTACGATGGGAGCAACGGGTGGGCGATTCCCCTCCCCCCCGACACGGCGGACACCGAAGCGCAGGACGCCCACGACGCCGAGCATCTGTACCGGATTCTCGAAGAGGAGATCGTGCCTCTCTATTACACGCGGGACGAGCGCGACGTGCCGGTCGAGTGGGCCGACCGGATGCGAAACGCGCTCAGGGTCGCGGGGAGCCGGTTCACCGCGCGGCGGATGATGCTGGAGTACGCCGAGAATTACTATGTGCCCACCATGCGCGGTGATCCCTTCACCGACGATCCCCCGCGCGGATAGGCCCCGATGGATGAACGCCGCTCCCTCGCTCGCGGGCAGTTCCCGCACTCCGCGCTGCACAACGCGGCCGGGGAGCCGGTGACGGTCATCCACCTCGCGGCCGAGTACTATCCCTTCGCCCGCAGCGGCGGACTGGCCGAAGCCGTGGCCAATCTGGCGCGGTTCCAATCGAGCGCGTCGGTCCGGACCCTGGCGCTGCTGCCGCTCTACCGCTCCACCCGTAATGCAGCGGGGCCGCTGGTCGAGGCCGGACCGCCACTCCAGGTGACACTCGGCGGGGCGGCCCAGGAGGCCCGGGTACTCCAGCAGCGGGATGTCCGACTCGGGACCCGCGTCTATTTCGTCGAAGCGGACCGATACTTCGACCGGGAACGGCTGTACGGAGATTCGCACGGCGATTATTCGGACAACCACCTCCGCTTCGCGTTCTTCACGCTGGCCGCGCTTGAGGCCTTGCCCCACCTGGTCGACGGCCCGGTGCTGCTCCACGTCCACGATTGGCACGCTGCTCTGGCCCTGGTATACCTTCGCACCCGCTATGCCGGCACTC
>JAYUAL010000073.1:0-13349 GCA_043741355.1 Gemmatimonadales bacterium
GCCACCGTCAGTGCGAGCAACACGACCAGCCAGCCCGGCGGACTCAGCTGGGCCAGCGCCCAGACCAGGATCCCGGTGCCCAGGAGCGTCATCAGGAAAGCGATGATCTCCCAGCGCAGGATGAACAGCCGGTCCTCCACTTCGAGCTTGCCCCGAATGATCAGCGAGAGGTAAAACAGCACCCGGGTAATGGCGAAGTAAATGCCCGACAGCACCACGAACGGGGCCAGGAAATCCAGCGAAAGGGTCCGGGCGCCACTGAGCTTCGCCGCCAGCGCGTAGAACCCGAACGCGACCGTGAACGCGAGTGCCTCGCGCCCGGCGTTCACCGCCCCGGCGCGGACGGTCTTCCGGAGCCAGGCGACGTCGGCCGCGAAGACACCGGCGGCAAGGCCGATCACGGCGACCGGGGCCGGCGCGGCCAGGGCGGCGATGAGAGCCGGAATCCCGATCTGGGTGAGGTAGGAGTACTTGCTGAGCCGGACTGGCGCGGTGCGCAGCATGGCCACGCTCACGACCATCGCCAGAGTCTGGACCGGATGCCGCATCCAGCGCGGATCCCAGACGGCGATCATCAGGACCAGCACGGGGCCCGCCACGGCCAGGCCGCGAGCGTACCCTTCCATCAGCTTGCCGGAAAAGTCCGGCTGGGCCTCAGAGGAAATAGTCACCCACCGTCAGGTTGTAGCGGTCGGGGTTCGTGACCTTGACGATCGACCGGAGAAAGTCGCCATCGGCGCCCCGTTCCGCGAGGTCCACGGCGGTTCCCGGCGGTGCGATCAGGCTTCCCCCGGGATCGATGACGATCCGTACCACCGGCCGGTTGAGCAGCTCGCGATCGGCGTTGGCCTGGGCCACGATCCCGACCTCGAAGGTATCGAGGATGATGCAGGTGCCGATGGGATAGACCCCGATCAGGTTGATGAGCGCTTTGACCACGATCGGATCATAGCCGCGCCGGGGGTTGGTCCACATCTCCCGAAGCACCTGGTCGGGCTCGATAGGAACCGTCTGGTAGGCCCGCCGGGTCGTGGCGGCATCGAAACCATCCGCGACGGCCACGAGCCGGGAAAAGATACCCAGGGTGCGGGGACGGATGGCCCGGGGGTACCCGGTCAGGTCGGTCTTCATGTGGTGCTCGTGCGCCACCAGGATGGACTTGTAGGGAATCTCTTCGTAGGCCCGCAGGCCGAAGAGCGTCATGGCCCCCCGCCAGGGATGGGCCTGGATCACGCGCCACTCGTCCTCGGAGAGGCCTTCCACCTTGTTCAGGACCTCGATCGGAATCTTGGCCTTGCCGATATCGTGCAGCAGCGCGGTCATGCCAAGATCGTACAGCTGCAGCTTGGTGAGGCCGATCTTCCGGCCCAGCGCCACGGCAAAGATGCAGACGTTCACCGAATGGGTGAAGGTGTATTCGTCGTAGTCGCGCAGCGTGGTGAGACCCATGATGGAGGTTTCGTTGGTCAGCACCTGGTCCACGATCATCTGCACGGCCCGCTTCACCTTCTTTACGCTGCTGGTGCGCCCGAGACGGATGCTGTTGACCACGTCCTTGGTCACGGCCACGCCATGGGCGTAGGTACGCCGGGCCAACTCGCGCGCTTCCTGCGCGCTCAGCTCCTCGGTGACGTCGATGGCCGGCTCGAAGTCGAGGTGCGGAGTATTGGCCTGCCCCAGCCGCTCGATCAGCGCGGTGTAGCGGTCTTCCACACCCGATTCCGCCTGCAGGCTCAGCATGATGCTCAGCAGCGCCTGCCATTCCCTCCGCTCCACGCCGGCCCGGGTGTGGAAGACCCCGATGTCGAATGCGGCCAGCGTCGTGAGAAGGTTGCTGAAGGCGGCGAAGTTGTCGAGCTCGAGGCGCAGGCGGGTGCCATTGATGAACAGGAAATCGCCGGCCAGCCGGAGCTCGAGCTCGGATTCCCGGTGCAGGAGGGCCGTGGCGGAGGCCTGCAGCTCGTCGAGGGCCTTCTGGACCGTGGCGTTCTCGACCGGATAGAGCTTCAGGGCGCGGAGCGCGGCATAAAAGGTGAGAAGGAATCCCCGCCCCGCATGGCGGATGAAGCCTTCGTCGCCACTCCCGGGCCGGCTGCCGTGGGTTTCGTCGCTCATGCCGGCCAGTCACGCAGAGCACGGAGGGCCGCGTTCCGCACCGGGAGATCCTTGTCCTGCTGAACCCGCTCCAGCACCAGGCGCGCGGCGGGGCTCTGCAGGCGCCCGATCGCGTAGGCGGCGCAGGTCCGGGTCTCCGACGATTCCTTGCGGCGCAGGAAGCCCCTCGGCTCCAGAATATTGGAGAGCACCGGCAGGGCCGCGGCGCCGGCCACCACCGCGTACGCCTCGAAGAACTGGCGCTTCTCGGCGCGCTCCAGCTCGCGGGGACCCTTGCCGAGCACCGCCGCCTCGAGCCGGCGGAGCGCGGCCCGATACCCCTTGGCCGCGATCGTGCTCACGGCCGCCACGCGGATGGTGCGGTCGGCATCGTCGAGCGCGCGTTCCAGCGCGGTCAGCGCGCCGGCCGAGCCGATCCGGGAGAGGGCTTTGACCGTGGCGAGCCGGACCACGCCGTCCCGGTGGGTCACCAGCCGGTCCAGCAGCGGAACCGAGACCTGGAGCTCCAGCCGGCCGCACACCTCCGCGGCACCGGGCAGCGCGAGCGATTCGGTCCGTCCCAGAATGGAAAGCACCACGTCGGTGTGCGCCGTGGCCAGGCGGTCGACCGAGGATTCGAGGATTCGCCGAATGGCGGGCCGGTTGAGGCTGGGGAGAAAGGTGAGCATCGTCTCCAGCCCCTCGGCGTGCAGCTCCCCCAGGACTTCTCCCACGTCCTCGTCGGCCGGCATCGCGTCGGTCTCTTCCAGCGACTGCAGCAGCTGCGAGAGAATTTCCGGCTCGCTGAGACGGGCCTGGAACGACTGCAACCGCTCCCGGAGCTGCGGGTCGAGCGCCATCACCCGCTGCGCCACGGTGCGGAACTCGCGCAGGAGTCCGGCCACCGTACGAAACTCGCCCCGGTTGAGCAGGTTGGGAAAGAGCGCTTCGAAGATGTCCAGGATCTCTTCGCGCACGACCGTGGCGGGCTGCAGCTCGAAAATATCGAGCAAGGCCTCGAGCGCGGCCCGGCGCTCGTCCCGGGTGTACTCCGCATCCACTTCCTGCTTGAGCCGCGCGGTTTCCTGCTCGTTCAGGAAATAGAGCGTCGAATCGAAGTCGTCGAGATCGAGCCCGGCCGAGAGCGTGTCGGCGGCGTCGGTCTGGATCTCCTCCCGCACGACGGCCTGCGCCGCGGGATCCTGGCGCATGGCCATGTCCGCGGCTTGCGGGTCGAGCACCGGGAAGGAGTCGGTGATGATCTCGGCAAACTGGTAGTCGATGGTCTGAAAGTCCTGCTCCCACAGCAGCGTGAGCAGGTCGTCCGCCGCGTCACTGGGAAGGAGCCTCGCGCGGGTCACCAGCTGGAGGAACCGGATCATCTCCTCCTCTTCCACCCCGGGCCTCAACGTCAGGAAACGCATCCCATCTTTGTACAGCATCCACGCCAGGCTTTCGCCCTTGGTAGGCTGGTGATAGACGACCTGGTCCTCCCAAACGAGATCCGTCTCCACGACCGACAGCCCCAGTTGCCGAGTGGAGGACCAGATCGGGACAAACGCCTGCTGAATCGCCTGTTCGGCGCGCTGATAGACGGGATTGTTGGGGAGGTACATCTGGAACGCCCTCAGGCCCTTGGACATAGTCCGGACCAACTCCTCCACCTGCGTGACAGGCAGCGCGAGATCGGTTCCAGTCGGCATCGTCACGGGCGCACCTCAGCAGGTGGAGAGGGCCGAGGAACGGTAAAGGCCTCTGCAAGATAGCAGGGGACTGGGAGTTAAAGGACTATGGCCGGACCGCATGGCGCAAATTGACTTTCGGCAATTATTCGGTTAACCTATGGTATCCATTTGGTGCCACCGACTCCGCCCTCCCGGGGCAGGATGGGCCTCCCATGCATCTTACTAAACGCCAGAAGGAAATTCTGACCTACCTCGAAAGCCATATTCAGTCCCGGGGCTATGCGCCCAGCATGGAGGAAATTGCCGAGCACTTTTCCTACCAGTCGCTCGCCACGGTGCACGAGCATCTGACCAACCTGGAGCGCAAGGGATACATCCGGCGTTCCCCCCACGAGAGCCGGTCGGTCCGAGTCCTCCCCCCCAAGAGCATCAGCGGTGCCACCGAAGTCCCGCTACTGGGCGTCGTGGCGGCCGGCTTCCCGATCGAAGCCGTTCTCCACCAGGAAACCCTCGCGGTGCCGGACGTCATGTTGCCCGCCCGGGGGCCAAACTACGCTCTGAAGGTCCGGGGTGATTCCATGGTGGACGAACACATCAGCGACGGAGATTACGTCGTGGTGCACGGCCGGCAGAGTGCGGACAACGGAGAAATGGTCATCGCCCTGGTCAATGGCTCCGAGGCAACGGTCAAGAAGTTCTACCGGGAGCCGGGCGGCTGGGTCCGACTCCAACCGGCCAATCCCGCCATGCAGCCGCTCCGCTTCCCCGAAGGAGACATCATGATCCAAGGTGTGGTCGTGGGAGTCATTCGCAGGTATTGATCGCCCGCGTTTCTAGTTTGCCGTAACCTCCGCTCCCGACTAGATTTGCCTCGCAATGGCGCGCACCTTTCTGGTCACGCTGCACTATGACGGCGGGCGGTTCGCCGGGTGGCAGCGGCAGGCGACGGGGCGCACCGTACAGGCGGAGGTCGAAGCGGTCCTCGAGCAGCTTTGCGACGCCCCGATCCGGGTCCATGCCGCAGGTCGAACCGACGCGGGAGTGCACGCGGTCGGCATGGCCACGAGTTGCACGCTGCCAGACCGATGGACCGGGTTCCGGCTGGTCAAGTCGATGAACTCGCTGCTGCCCGAAGACTGCTGGGTCGAGTCGGTGCGGGAAATGAAGCCGGGCTTTCATGCCCGGACCCGCGCCAAGGGCCGGCGCTACCGCTACGTCATCGGCAGCGATGGGGGAGCCGCGTCTCCCTTCCGGCGCCGGCACGAGTGGGCGCTCGGCAAGTTGCCCGACCTGGCGACGCTCGAATCGGCTGCGGACACGCTGCTCGGCGAGCACGACTTCCAGGCCTTCAGCGTGCGGCGCTCCCCGGCGACGCACCGGCGCAGCCGGATCCGGGTGGCTCAATGGGTGAAACGTCCGGCAGGTATCGGTCTGACATTCGAGATCGCCGCGGACCGGTTCCTCCACCACATGGTTCGCATGCTGGTTGGCACCATGGTGGACATCGGGCTGGGACGGCGCGCCCCGGGCGATATGACTCGACTCCTGGCACTCGACCCGGGCGTACGTACCAGCCCTCCCGCCCCTGCCGAGGGACTCTTCTTCGTGGCTGCTGAATACCCGCCGGAATGGTTCGCCTGATGCGCCGGGTCCTGGTGCTCGCTCTGCTCGGCGCGCTGGGTGGGTGCCGCGGCGGGGACGACGGCATCGTCCCGGCGGCGCGCGCGCAGCGTTCGGCCGAGACCGGCGCGCTGGCCACCTCGCGGCGCACCGCAGTGGTAGATGCCGCGACACGGGTCTCCCCCGCGGTCGTCTCGGTGACGGTCACCTCTCGGCGCCGAGTGACCGAGCAGGGTCCCTGGGACTTTTTTCTGCTGCCGCCTCGGGAAACCGATCAACTGGTGCAATCCTCCGGCACCGGCTTCATCGTCCGTGCCGACGGCGTGATCATCACCAACCAGCACGTGGTGGCCGGCGCGGAATCGATCACCATCACGCTGCCGGATGGCACCGACTTGCCGGGCACCCTGGTCGGAGAAGACCCCACCACCGACATCGCCGTCGTCAAGATCGAGCGCCAGGGCCTGCCGATCGTCCCCCTCGGCAAGAGCACCGACCTCATGATCGGCGAATGGGTCGTGGCACTGGGGAATCCCTACGCCTTCCTCCTGGGCAACAACGAGCCCACCGTCACCGCGGGCGTGGTGAGCGCCACGCACCGGAACATTCTGCCAAATGGAGACCAGCCCGGCCTGTACCTGGACATGATCCAGACCGACGCCGCCATCAACCCGGGGAACTCCGGCGGCCCGCTGGCCAACGCGCTCGGCGAGGTGGTCGCGGTCAATTCGTCCATCTTCACCGGCGGTGGAGGGAGCACCGGCTCGATCGGGCTCGGCTTCGCGATTCCGATCGAGCGGGCCCTTCGGGTGGAGGAAGAGATTCTCCGTACTGGCACCGTGCGACGGGCGTGGACCAGCCTCGAGGTAGCCGGCCCCGAATCCATGCAGGACTGGAAGACCCAGGGCGGCGTGACCGTAACACGGGTCGCGCCCGATGGTCCGGCGGCGCGGGCCGGCATCGCGCAGGGCGCCATCCTGGTCGAAGCCAACGGCCGGCGGCTCCGCAACTATCTCGACTGGGAGGCGGTGAAGCTCGACCTCCATGTCGGCGACGCGATCAAGGTTCGGGTCAAGCGCGGCTCCGCTGAAGACACCCGCACCTTCGCCACCGGCGACCTCCCCACCAGCACCGCCACCAAGGTGAAGGTGCTGAGCGGGATGGACGTCGTATCGGTGACTCCCGCCATTCAGACCGAGCGAAGCCTTCGGAGCAATAAGGGGGCGCTGATCCTCAAGGTGAGCGATGAGTCCGCTCGCGCTACCGGGCTCAAGGAAGGGGACGTGATCCTCGCAATCAACCGAACCCTGATCACCTCGGCCAAGCAGGTGGCCGACGTGATCGAGTCGTTCGGATCGCGCCAGGCGTTCCGCATTTACTTCGAGCGCAGCGGGCAGATGATCTTCACCGACCTGGTGTTCCGTTGACCGGTGCGTCGTACCAGTCCCCACTTGGCACCCGGTACGCGTCCCCGGCCATGCAGCACCTCTGGGGCGAAGCCAACCGGATCGGACTGTGGCGCCGGCTCTGGCTCGCGCTGATGGAAACCGAGCGGGAGCTCGGCCTGGACATTCCGGCCGAAGCCATCGAGCAGCTCCGGGCCCACCTTGACGACATCGACCTGGCGGCGGCGGCTCAATACGAGCGGCGCTTCCGGCACGACGTCATGGCGCACGTCCACGCCCTCGGAGACCTGGCGCCCGCCGCGCGCCGGTTCATCCATCTCGGTGCCACCAGCGCGTTCGTGACCGACAACGCCGATCTCATCATGATGCGGAACGGCCTTCGTCTCCTGCTCGGGCGGCTGGTCGCACTGCTGAACATTCTCGCCGGCTTCGCCCGGAAGCGCGCCGCCCTTCCCTGCCTCGCGTACACCCATTTTCAGCCGGCCCAGCTCACCACGGTAGGCAAGCGCGCCACGCTCTGGGCCCAGGATTTTGCGCTGGATGCCGAGGAGCTGTGCCACCGGATCGAGGCGCTGCGGTTCCTGGGATGCAAGGGCACCACCGGAACCCAGGCCTCCTTTCACGAGCTGTTCAAAGGTGACGACGCCAAAGTTCGCGAGCTCGACCGGCGTATCACCGAACGGATGGGATTCGACCGCCCCTTCCCGATTTCCGGGCAGACCTACCCGCGCAAAACCGACAGCACCGTGCTGGACGTGCTTTCCGGAGTGGCCCAGTCAGCCGCGAAGATGGCGAACGACCTGCGGCTGCTCCAGCACGAGGGGGAGCTGCTCGAGCCGTTCGAGTCCGAGCAGATCGGCTCCAGTGCGATGGCCTACAAGCGGAACCCGATGCGGGCGGAGCGGATCTCGAGTCTGGCCCGTTTCGTGATGTCGCTGCAGCAGAACCCCGCCCACACCGCGGCCAACCAGTGGCTGGAGCGCACCCTCGATGACAGCGCCAACCGGCGGATCGTGCTTCCCGAGGCGTTTCTCGCCACCGACGCCGTCCTCGTCCTGGCCATCAACATCGTGGCTGGCCTGGAGGTGAGGGAGCCGGTGATCGCCCGGCACGTCGTGGAACAGATGCCCTTCATGGCCACGGAGCGGTGGATGCTGTTGGGCGTGGAAGCCGGTGGCGACCGCCAGGTGCTGCACGAGGCGATTCGGACCGCGAGCATGGCGGTGGCCGCGCAGGTGAGCTCCGGAGGCGAGAACGATCTCATGCCGCGCCTGGCCAACCATCCGGCATTTGCCCGGGTCCCGGCCGGGGCACTTGCCGTCGAGCTCGATCCCGCCCGGTACACCGGGCGCTCAGAGGCCCAGGTGGGTGAATTCCTCGCAGAATACCTGCAACCGGTGCTCCGCCGGGCAGCAGCGCTGGCGGCGCCGGTGATGGCCGAGGAAGTGCGGGTATGACGGCCCTCGCCGCCAGCCGGCTCCCGCTTCCGCTGTGGCGCCGCGGCAAGGTCCGCGAGGTCTACGAGGTCGACGCGGCGCGGCTGCTCCTGGTCGCCAGCGACCGGGTAAGCGCCTTCGACGTGGTCATGGCCGAGCCGGTGCCGCGCAAGGGCACCGTCCTCACCCAGCTCTCGGCGTTCTGGTTCAGGCAGCTGGGCCACCTGGGGCCACACCATTTTCTCACGGCGGAGCCTGACGACATTATCCGCGAGGTGCCGGCGCTCGCCGGGCACCGCGAGGAGATCGCGGGCCGCGCCATGCTGGTGCGGCGCGCAGCGCCGGTCGCCTTCGAGTGCGTGATCCGGGGCTACATCTCGGGCTCGGCCTGGAAGGAATACCTTGAGAGCGGCACCCTGGCCGGGGAGCATCTTCCCGCCGGCCTGGAGGAGAGTGCCCGCTTGCCGGCGCCGATCTTTTCTCCCGCCACCAAGGCGGAGAGCGGACATGACGAGAACGTCACCGAACGGGTGATGGCGGCGGCGCTGGGAGCCGCCCGGACCACGGAGCTCAAGGCCCGGAGCCTGGCACTTTTCAGGGGGGGCAGCGCGTACGCCGAGATTCGAGGCCTCCTCATCGCGGACACCAAGTTCGAGTTCGGCGTGTCTGCCGACGGAGAGCTGCTTTTGATCGATGAAATGATGACTCCGGATTCCTCGCGCTTCTGGCCGGCGGATCGCTACCGGCCGGGCCGGACTCAACCCAGCTTCGACAAGCAGCCACTGCGCGACTTCCTCACCGGCATCCGGAGCCAGGGCCGCTGGAACGGCGAGGCCCCGCCCCCGGCGCTCCCGGCTGAGGTGGTGGCAGCCACCAGCGCACGATACCTCGAGGCTTACCGGCTGATCACCGGCTCCCCACTCCCGGAGCAGATTTGATGCGCGTGGCCCCCGAGGGCTGGCCGTTCATCGCGATCGCCTCGGTGGTGCTCGCGGCGCTGGCGTGGTTCCACCTCTGGATCGGCGCGGCGCTCTGGCTGCCGATCGCGGTCTGGGTCGTCGCCTTTTTCCGGGATCCGGTGCGCCAAGGGCCCCGGGGCGACGATCTGGTGCTCGCGCCGGCCGACGGAAAGGTGGTGAGCGTAATCCCGATCGACGAGCCGGCGTGGCTGCGCGGCCCCTCGACCCGGGTTTCGATCTTCATGAACGTGTTCAACGTGCATGTGAACCGGTATCCGACGCGTGGGATCGTCGCCTATCGGGCCTACGTGAAGGGCAAGTTCGGACATGCCGGTCCCGAAAAGGCTTCCACCGACAACGAGCAGTCCAGCGTCGGGCTCGACTCTCCCAGGGGAAAGCTCCTCATCAAGCAGATCGCCGGTTCCATTGCGCGGCGGATCGTGACCGACCACGCCGCGGGCACCGAGGTGGGGCAGGCCGAGCGCATGGGCCTGATCCGGTTCGGCTCCAGGGTAGATGTCTTTGTGCCTCTCGACGCGGAAATCCTGGTCAAGGTTGGCGACTACACCAAGGCGGCCCAGACCGTGGTGGCCCGATGGAAATGACCACCCCGCCTCCGCCGCGCGAGGGAATCCGCAGGGTGGTGGTCGTGATACCGAGCGCGTTCACGATCGGAAATCTCTTTTTCGGCTTCTGGTCCATCATCTCCGCGTTCAACGGCAATTTTCGCCAGGCCGGCTGGTTCATCGTATACGCGGGCATTCTCGACTCGCTCGACGGAAGGGTGGCGCGGCGGATGGGCACCGGGAGCCGGTTCGGGGCCGAACTCGACTCGCTGGTGGACATCGTTTCGTTCGGCGTGGCGCCGGCATTACTCATCTACTTTCTGGAATTCTCCACCGCCGGCCGCTTTGGGTGGGTGGTCTGCTTTCTGTACGTAGTGGCCGCAGCACTCCGGTTAGCCCGTTTCAACGTGCTCTCTCACGGCAAGCCGACCCCTGGGTGGTTCACCGGTCTCCCCTCGCCCGCGGCGGGCATGACCTTGGCCACCTACTATGCCTTCAGCCAGACCCAGTGGTACCGTGCGTCGGTCGCGTATATGGATCTTCAGCATCAGGGGCTGGTGGTGCTGGTGCTGCTGACCGCGGCGCTCATGGTGAGCAAGGTGCAGTATCCCCGGGGCGGGCCGATCAACATCCGGAAGCCGGCGGGTCTCGTCGTGCTGGCGGTAGTCCTTGGTTTCATCCTCGGCTCGATCATCGCGCCGTCCTCCTTCCTTTTTCCCTTCTTCCTGACCTACTTGACCTTCGGGGTGCTGCGCCACGTCGCGCTCAGGCTCACCGAGACCGGAGGCGACGAATGACCTGGAGGGTTCACGTTCGCATTCTGCCCCGCAAAGGGCTGCTCGACCCGCAGGGCCAGGCGGTGGAGCACGCCCTCTCGGCGCTTCGCTTTCCCGAGGCCAGCAACGTCCACGTCGGGAAGGCCATCGCGCTCGACGTCACGGCCAGCACCGCGGCAGAGGCCGAGGCCCGGGTGCGCACGATGTGCGACCAGCTCCTGGCCAACCCCGTCACCGAAGACTATGAGATCGAAGTGGAAGCCGGAGGGCCGGCCTGATGCGGGTGGCGGTGATCCGCTTTCCGGGAAGTAACTGCGAGCCCGAGGCCTGCCGGGCGGTGGAGCGAGCCGGAGGCGAGGCGTTTTACGTCCGGCATCGCGACACCTCGCTTTCCGGCGCCGACGCGGTCATCCTGCCGGGAGGATTCAGTTACGGCGACTACCTCCGGAGCGGCGCGATCGCGCGGTTCAGCCCCGTCATGGAGGCCATACGGAGCCATGCCGCGGCGGGAGGACCGGTCCTCGGCATCTGTAACGGATTTCAGATACTCTGCGAGGCGGGATTGCTGCCGGGCGCCCTGGTCAGGAATGCCGGTCTCCAGTATCTCTCGCGGCCGGTGGACGTGCGAATCGAGCGGATCGATACCCCGTTCACCTGCGCGTACCGCGCCGGCCAGGTGATCCGGATTCCGATCGGGCACGGCGATGGACGCTTCGTGGCGCCCGCCTCGCTGCTGGACCAGCTCGAAGCCGAGGGACGGGTGGTACTCCGCTACGCCGGTGCGCCCGAGTCCGACGCTCCCTCGAATCCCAACGGTTCGGCCCAGGACATTGCCGCTATCTGCAGCGCCGACGGAAACGTCGTGGGCATGATGCCGCACCCCGAGCGGCTGGCCGACCGGGTGCTGGGCTCCGACGCCGGCCAGGGGGTGTTCGAGTCCCTGATGAGGTATACGGCCACCCTGGCCCCTGATTCCTGATCCCTGGTCCCGACCCCTCACCCCTGCTTTCTTGAGCCCTATGTCTACCGACAAGCCCAGCCGCAACGAGGATGAGTACTTCGCCCGCGAGGAGCAGGAGCGACTGGCCAAGCTTCGCGCCAAGGACGCCGCCGACCGGATCGGCGCGGAACGCAAGTCGCACCATCTCAAGTGCCCCAAGTGCGGGGCCAATCTGCAGAGCGAGACCTTTCATGGGGTCCAGATCGAGCGCTGCCCCGAGGACGGCGGCATCTGGCTCGACGCCGGAGAGATCGACCTGCTGATGAGGAAAGAGGATCCCGGCATTCTGCGCCGGGTCTTCGGCGACGTGGCCGGCTCGCTCAGGAAGAAAAAGTGACCCACGCCGCCGTCTCGGCCGAAGCGCATCCCTTCCCGGGCGAGCGGCAGGTAACCGCCGAGGTAGTGCGGGAGCACAACCTGACCGAGGCGGAATACGGCGACATCACCGCCATGCTGGGCCGGACGCCCACGCTTACCGAGCTGGGCATCTTCTCGGCGCTCTGGTCGGAACACTGCTCGTACAAGCATACCAAGCCGGTGCTTCGGAAGTTTCCGACCGAGGGACCGCAGGTGATCCAGGGTCCCGGGGAGAACGCCGGGGTGCTCCGGCTCCCCGACGGATGGGCGGTGGCCTTCAAGATCGAATCGCACAATCACCCCAGCGCGGTGGAGCCCTATCAGGGAGCCGCCACCGGCGTCGGCGGCATCCTTCGGGATGTGTTCACCATGGGCGCGCGCCCGGTGGCAGTGCTCAATTCGCTCCGGCTGGGGCCGCTCGATGACCCCCGGAACCGGTATCTCTTTTCCGGCATCGTGAAGGGCGTCGGCGACTACGGTAACTGCGTCGGCGTGCCCACTCTTGGTGGCGAAGTGGCGTTTGCACCGGGCTATAGTGGCAATCCGCTGGTCAACGCAATGTGCGTCGGGCTGCTCCGGGAAACCGACCTCATGCGGGCCCGAGCCCACGGCGTGGGCAACATCCTGCTCACCATGGGCTCCCGGACCGGACGGGACGGAATTCACGGCGCCAGCTTTGCCTCGGAAGAGCTGTCGGAGAAGAGCGAGGCGCGCCGCCCCCAGGTACAGGTCGGCGATCCGTTCACCGAGAAGCTCCTGCTCGAGGCGACCCTCGAGCTGATCGAGACCGGCCTGGCGGTGGCCATCCAGGACATGGGCGCCGCCGGGCTCACCAGCTCCTCCGCGGAGATGGCGGCGCGAGGCGGCGTGGGCGTCGAGCTGGACACCAGCCTGGTGCCGACTCGCGAGCCGGGCATGACCCCGTACGAGATCATGCTCTCCGAGACCCAGGAACGCATGCTCATCGTGGCCGAACCGCACCGGGTACCCGACATCCAGGCGGTGTGCGCCCGCTGGGAGCTGACGGCGGTCCCGGTGGGACGGGTGACCGATGACGGGCTCTTCCGCATCGTCCATGACGGAATAACGGTGGCCGCGATCCCGGGCGAGCAGCTGGTGGACGGCTGCCCGATTCATCAACCCGAGGCTCGAGAGGCGCCGGCGGCCGTCGCGCGGCGCGCGGGATCGCCTGTGGCCCCGGAACCGGCCGACGTCACTGGCGCGCTCACCCTCCTGCTCGACGACCCCACCATCGCGAGCAAGCGGTGGGTGTTCGAGCAGTACGATTCCACCGTGCAGGCGGAGACCGTGCTCGGCCCCGGCGGCGACGCCGGAGTGCTCCGCGTGCCGGGCACCGGATTCGGCTTGGCGGTATCGGTGGATTGCAACCAGCGGTATGTGACGCTCGACCCGTACGAAGGCGGTAAAGCGGCGGTGGCCGAAGCGGCCC
>JAYUAL010000074.1:0-2419 GCA_043741355.1 Gemmatimonadales bacterium
CACCGCGCCGTCCGCCTGAGCCGCCGCTGCCTCCCGTCACTTTCTCGGTCGTCGCCGGGGCTGCCGAACGCATCGATCGATTCCTCGCCGACCAGCTTGCGCTCTCGCGGACCCAGGCCGCGCGCATCGTGGCGGCCGGCTCGGTGCGGGTGAACGGAAAAGTCGTCCGCGCCTCACGCCTCCCCGAATACCGTGACCTGGTCGAGGTCACTTTCCCCGAGAACGAGCCGCCCCGCACGCTCGCCCCGAATCCGCTGGCGCTCGACGTGATATTCGAGGACGAGTACCTCGCCGTGATCGACAAGCCCGCCGGGCTGGTGGTCCACCCGGCGCCGGGTCACTGGGACGATACGCTGGTCAATGCGCTGGTGGCTCGCGGCACCACGCTTTCGGGCGGGGCGGAAGGCCGGCCCGGCATTGTGCACCGGCTGGACCGGGACACCAGCGGCCTCATGGTGGTGGCCAAGACGGATTTGGCCCATCGCCGTCTCAGCGCGGCCCTGGCCGCGCGACAGGTCAAGCGGGGCTACGCCGTCCTGTCGTGGGGCCATTTCGACGGGTCTCCGGTGGTGATCGAGGCCCCGATGGCGCGGAGCCCCACCGACCGGAAGCGGATGATGGTCCGCGCCGACGGCCGGGCCGCCCGGACCGACGTCCACGTGCTGGCGCGCTTCGACGTCTGCGACCTGGTCCGCGCCGAGCTTCATTCGGGCCGCACCCACCAGATCCGGGTGCATCTGGCCCACGCCGGGCACCCGGTGGTCGGCGACCCGGTCTATGCCGGCGGAGGAGCGCGGCGGATCACCGGCCCGGGACGTCAGGCCGCCGACCGCCTCGAGCGGGCCACGCCGAGGCAGGCGTTGCACGCCGCCGAACTGGTGTTCAAGCACCCGATCACTGGCGCCCGCATGGCCTTTGCGTCGGAATGGCCAGAGGATCTTCGGGAGGCGCTGGAGCTGGCCCGTGAAGCCCAAGGCCAAGTTGCTCCCGCAGCGGGACTTACCTATTTTGACTTCTTCAGGTATCGATCCGAATGAGTGACGGCCCGGTTGCCCGTGTCATCGTGTGTCGCGTCGGCACCAGGCGCTTTACGGTCCCCGTCGCGGCGGTTCGCGAGGTCGTCACCGGGCCGGGGGTAATTCGCATCCCGGGAGCCGCCGCCGCGATTCGGGGAGTCGTCAACGTTCGGGGTGGATTGGTGACGGTGGTGAGCGGTGCCGCGCTGCTGGCGGAGCCCGAGAGCGGAGCCAGCGAGTACCTGCTGGTGCTCGCCATGTACGACGCCCGGGTGGCGATCGAAGTGGACGACGTCGAAGAGCTCCATACCACCGAAACCGCCGGCCGCCTCCCGATGCTCGATGTCGAAGGTCTGGTCCGGCCACTGTTCCGGCCCGAAGCGATCAAGGCGTAAAACGAAGGGGGTGCCACCGTGGGCCATACCGTGCTCGTCTGCGACGACGCGATCTTCATGCGGACGATGATTACCGATATTCTTACCCAGGCAGGGTACGAGGTGATCGGCGAAGCGGAATCCGGCGCCCAGGCGGTGGAGAAGTATCGCCAGCTCAAGCCCGATCTCGTCACCATGGATATCGTAATGCCGGACATGGGCGGCATCGAAGCGGTCCGGGAAATCTGCAAGGACCACCCCGAGGCGAAAATCCTGATGTGCAGCGCGATGGGACAGCAGGCCCTGGTGGTCGAGGCGATCCAGGCGGGCGCCAAGGATTTCGTGGTCAAGCCCTTCCAGCCGTCGCGGGTGCTCGAAGCGGTGCAGCGATTGCTCGGGTGAGCTGCGGTGGACCTCGCCCGGTATACCGCGCTCTTTCTCTCCGACAGCCGCGACAATCTCCAGCGCTGCAACGAGCTGCTCCTTGCCTTCGAGCGTGATCCCGGTTCGTCCACTCCGGTAGCCGAGCTTTTTCGTGCGTTCCATTCCATCAAGGGCTCGTCGGCCGCGATGGGCTTCGACCCGGTGTCCGAGCTGGCCCATGCGGCGGAGCAGGTATTGGCGGGCATTCGCGACGGCTCGGTCGAGCCTTCTCGCGCCGCGATCGATGGACTCTTTCACGCGGTGGACGCGCTCTCCGAAGGGGTAGAAGCCGTAGGCCGCGGGGAAGCTCCGGCGGTAGACCTCGAGCTGATCGAGGCGCTCTTCCGGCTGGTGCCCGTGATCGACGCACGAACTGCGGAAATCCCGATTCCCGAGCGCCGCCGCCAGGCCCGGCTGAGCACCGCGGTCACCGCGCCGGCCCGCCCGGTCGCGCGGCAGGTGCGAGTGGACCTGGAGCGGCTCGATTCGCTGGTGAACGAGGTCGGGGAGCTGGTGGTGGCCCGCAACCGGCTCTCGGCCATCGCCGATCGCGAGATCGGCTCCGATCTGGAGCAGGTCAGCAGTCGCATCTCGGCGCTGGTAGCA
>JAYUAL010000075.1:0-2419 GCA_043741355.1 Gemmatimonadales bacterium
CGGCTGTACAACCTGAGCCGGGTAGAGATGTTTTATCGGCACACCACCGACGAGATGGTCCTGGTTCCGGTGTTCGCGGCATTTCTGGCGTCCAACGCGGTGGTGCGGCTCTCCAGGGAGCACGATGCCTTCGAGTGGCTCCCGCCCCCCGAGGCCCGGGCCCGGATGAGCTGGCCCCGGGTCCGGCGCGAGATCGACGACGTGGTGGGGTTGCTGCGCGAGGGGAACGCCGGTTTGTTGGAAGATATGCTGCGGGTGCGGAGCGAGCAGCCGGAGGCGAGAAGCCAGGAGTGAGCTGGCTCCGTCTAGAAATCGTTGGCGAAACTCAGCAGCTTGGCGCGCCCGTCGCGTTCCACCACCGAGCCGAAGAGGGCGCGGGACTCCACGCTGTCACCAACCTGGTACCGGATGGTGCATCCCGACCAGATCTTGAGGGACCCGGCCGCCACCTGGAGCGTATCCCGCGTGCACCTGAGGCTCCTCAGGGTCAGGGTCGCTCCACCATAGCGTTCCAGCGTGCGATGCAGGCCCTTGGCGCTCCCGGCGGTGAGCTGCAGCCAGAAGATTGCCGGGTCCAGCTCATAGGGGGAGTCGCGGTATTTGTGCAGGGGAAACACCAGCCACGCAAATTCACCACCCGCCCACGATCCGGCCGGCCTGGTTCTGGGCAGCCGCCGGGACGATTCCCAGCAGGCCACAGGTCACCGGGAACCAGGCCCCCAGGAGGGTTCGGGCAGTCCGGGATCCGAAATGCATGAGTCCGCTCGCGATTCGAGAAAGCCCTGGCCCGACTCCGGCCCGGCATATCAGGTGTATCGCGGGGTAAACTCATTGGAGAGGGTTTCGGACCGGCGACCGCGGTGCAACGGACCTGTCACGATTGGGCGAAGAAGCTAAGAGGCTAGGAGGCTAGGAGTTCCGGCGCCTATTCCTCCCGTCTGGGTACCCGTTGGGTTGCATAGGCGTCCGCCGGCGCATTGGGCTTGACCCGGATCGACTTGGCGGGAATCCCCACGTTCACGTGGTAGGGTTTCACATCCTTGGTGGCCAGCGCGGACGCGCCGACCATGCCATTCCGGCCCACCCGCACGCCCGCCAGCACCGTGGCGTGATAGGTGATCCGGACATCGTCTTCGAGCACGGTCTTGAGGTCGGTGACCTCCTTCTGGTCCACGATGCTGTGGGTGTGGCTGTAAATGTTGGCGTAGTCAGAGACGCTCACCCGGTTGCCCATCTCAATGCCGCCCCGATCGTCCAGCAGCACATGGCGGTGGACCACGCAATCGTCCCCCACCTCCATGTTGTACCCGAAGGAAAACTCCACGTGCTGGAAGCATTTGAAGTTCCTGCCGCAGCGCGCAAAGATTCGCGGCGCCAGGAGGCGGCGGAGCGCCACCCCCAGGTCCACATTCTGGGCGCCGGCCGGGGTCCGGTCGAAAGAGTACCAGAGCCAGAGCAGCGGCTTGACCCGGGCGAACTTCCCAGCGTCCACCTCGGCGTAGTACTCCGGCTCCAGGGTGATGTTGTGGGGGTCGAGCGCCAGGAGTGCCGCCCGGGCGGCGGCGGGCAACGCGGAGTCCGCCAGCCGCGCGGCGTAGTCCGCGCCGTCGGGGTGCCACAGCGCGTACAGCGCATCGCGGCAGACCCGGTACCAGTCGGCGCCGGGCGCCTCGAGGGCCCGGTCGAGCTCGCCGAGCCAGGCGTCATTGGCGGCCTGGGTCGCCTCGGGCAGGGCTACGGTACGAAGGGGACGCAGGGCCATCTACTTGTCCGTTCTGGCAGAATCCGGGAACCCCATGACGTACTGGAGCCGCCAGGTTCCCGTGGAATCCTTCCCGAGGCTCACGACGTAGCGCCCCCAGGCATGGACCGTCTTGCCCTTGAGCGAATCCATCTCGTGATATGTGCCGATCTCCGCCGCGAGGACGCTGGTGGCCGCGGTGATCCGGAGCGGGACGATTTCCAGCGAAATCGGCTTCTGCATCCCGAAGGCGGCCTTGAACCCGGCCTCGATCTGGGCCCGGCCCTTCATCCGGGGCGCGCCGAATTGATCGAGGCCCGCGTCCTCGGCGAACAGCGCGGCGAGCCCCGCCGCATCGGCGGCGGCGAAGAGTCTCATGTAGCTGGCCCGGGTCGTCGCGAGCCCGGCACTATCCACAACGGGTGTCGGGGAAGCAGCCTGTGCCGCGAGGCGGGGCGCGCCGGCGGCCAGGAGAACGAGGAGCGGGAGCGAGATTGAGTGACGCATCTGATGGCCCCTCACTTGGCGGCGACGGTGGAATCGGAAAAGGACATGATGTAGCGGAGCCGCCATTTGCCGTCCGTTCCTCGCTCCAGAGCGCTGGCATAGCGGCCGTAGTCGGTGGATTTCTTCTTGCCCGTGATAGTCGCCTCGACGTAGCTCCCGTTCTGATAGGCC
>JAYUAL010000076.1:0-2412 GCA_043741355.1 Gemmatimonadales bacterium
TACGCCATCGACTTCATGAACCCGGCACCGGACATGGACATCTACTCGCTCACGCCGACTCACTTCGAGTGGGTGGTGAGCAAAATGGCGGACCTGGCCATCCAGCTGGCCAAGGAGCCGCCCGCATCGCCGAGGCCGTCGTGGGAAGGCTTCCTGGGCGGGCGCCGCAGGGCTGCTTCCGGGACCGCGAAGGGTCTCTGACCTCTCGATGAGCGTTTCGACCCATCTGCAGGACGCCATTGCCGCATGGCATGACGGGCTCACGCCCGAGCTCGCGGCCGAATCGTCGGGCTGGCTCACCGAGCAGCTCCGGCGCCGCGGGCTGTTCTTCGGTGAGCGGCCGCTCTGCACGGTGCTCCGGCCGCGGTTCCTCACCATCCCGCAATACGATCTGCTTCGCGCCCGGATCGCGGTGCTGCTCCAGGCTTTCGGCAAAGCACTCGTGGCGGCGCTGGCCCAGCCCGCCCTGCTCGACCAGTTCAGGCTGGCGGATTGGGAGCGGACCCTGGCGCTCGAGGAGCCGCGGATCCCCGCCTCACCGGTGTCTCGGCTCGACGCCTTCTTCGATCCTGAGGATGGGCGGCTCCGCTTCACAGAGTACAACGCCGAGACGCCGGCCGGCTCGGCCTACAACGACGCGCTGACCGAGCTCTTTCTCGCCATCCCGGCGGCCCGGCCCTTCCTCTCCCGCTATGCGCTTCGCCCGCTCCCGGCCGTGCCCCACGTGCTGCACGCCCTGCTCTCGGCCTACGCCCAATGGTCGGGCCGGAGCAAAAAGCCGGTCATCGGCATTCTGGACTGGAAGGAAGTACCGACCCAGAGCGAGTTCACCCTGTATCAGAAGTACCTCGAGTCGATGGACCTTCGCTGCGTCATTGCCGACGTGCGGGACTGCCAGCTGGTCAACGGCCGGCTGCTGGCGGCGGGGACGCCGATCGACCTGATCTACAAGCGGGTGCTGATTCACGAGCTGATCGCCGCTGGCGGGCTGGAGCACCCGATTGTGCGCGCGGTGCGGACCGGCGCCGTCTGCATGGTAAACCCGTTCCGCTGCAAGGTGCTCCACAAGAAGGCTTCGCTCGCGGTGCTCTCCGACGAGCGCAACGCCGGTCTCTTCGACCAGGCGGAACGGCGGCTCATCGCCGAGCATATTCCGTGGACCAGGATAGTTGAGGAGCGAAAGACCCTCTTCCATGGCGAGACGGTGGATCTGCTCCCCTGGATGGAGACCAACCGCGAGCGGCTGGTCCTCAAGCCCAACGACGACTACGGCGGCGCCGGAATCGTCTTGGGGTGGGAGGTGGACGGGGCGGCGTGGACCGCGGCGGTCCGGAACGCGGTCGCCGCACCCTTCATCGTGCAGGAGCGGATCGGGCTCCCGTCGGAGATCTTTCCCAGCTATGCCGATGGCCAGCTCCATTTTGCCGGCCGGATCGTGGATACGGCCCCGTTCGTCTTCGGGGGCGCCTATGCCGACGGCTGCCTGACCCGGGTCTCCACTGCGACGCTGGTCAACGTGACTGCGGGGGGTGGCAGTACCGTCCCCACCTTTGTGGTCGAAAAGAGGTAATTGGCAATTGATGAAACCACCGAGCTTGACCATCGGCATCGAAGAGGAATACCAGATCATCGACCCCGTCACCCGGGAGCTCCGCAGCTACATCACGGAGATCCTCAAGGAGGAGTCGATGGTCATGGGGGAGATCAAGCCGGAGCTGCACCAGTCCATGGTCGAGGTGGGGACCAAGGTCTGCCGCACTCCCGCCGAGGTCCGCTCCGAGCTGGTGCGGCTGCGCCGCCTGGTCATGGACCTGGCCGCCAAGAAGGGGCTCAAAGTGGCCGCGGCGGGGAGCCACCCCTTCTCCTCCTGGATGGACCAGGAGATCACGCCCCTGGAGCGGTACATGGGCGTGCGGGAGGACCTGCAGGACCTGGCCCAGGCCCTGCTCATCTTCGGCACCCACGTGCACATCGGCATCGAGGACCGCGAGTTCCTGATCGACTCGATGAATGTGGCGCGCTATTTTCTGCCCCATGTGCTGGCGCTCTCCACCAGTTCGCCGTTCTGGATGGGCCGCCGCACCGGGCTCAAATCGTATCGGAGCGTGGTGTTCCGTTCATTTCCCCGCACCGGCATTCCCCGCTCGCTGGGCACCTGGAGCGAGTTCGAGGACGTGGTCAACGTGATGGTGGATACCAACTCCATTCCCAACGCCTCGAAAATCTGGTGGGACCTGCGGCCCAGCTGGAGCTACCCCACCCTCGAGTTCCGCATCTGCGACGTGTGCACCCGGGTGGACGAGGCGGTCTGCATCGGCGCGATCTTCCAGGCCATCATCGCCAAACTCTGGAAACTGCGGTACGATAATCTCTCATTCAGGCTCTACCCCGTGGCGTTCATCGAAGAAAACA
>JAYUAL010000077.1:0-2410 GCA_043741355.1 Gemmatimonadales bacterium
GGGATCACCCGGAATCTCGCCGGCGTGAACGATTCCCGGTCCCTCTTGATCGGGTCGGCCGGACTCGGCGCGTCACCGTTCCGGTTCCGGGGCACCACCCTCACCGACTGGCTCACCGCGGCCGATCCGAAGACCCGGGCGCTCTCGGTGTCCTACAAGGATCGGGGCGCGATTCTCCCGATCGGCCGGTCCAAGCAGCAGGTGTACTGGTACGGAGGCCGGGGAGACTTCACGACCAGCACGTGGTACCGCGATACGCTGCCCGATTGGATCAATGCCTTCAATGCGCGCCGGCTCCCCGCCTCCTATGCCGGAAAGGTGTGGGATCTTCTCCTGCGCTCGAGCGACTATGCCGAGCCCGACAGCGTCCCGATCGAGGCCTCGGGGCGGGGGTTCATGTTTCCTCACCGGGTCAACGCGAACCCCGACACCGCCGCGATGCTGCTGCCCAATTCTCCCTTCATGGATGATGTGACGGCCGCGCTCGCCCTGGACGGCGTCACCCAGCTTGGCCTGGGACGGGGACCCGGTACCGACGTACTGGCCGTTTCGCTTTCCGCGACCGACCTCATCGGTCATCGCTACGGCCCGGACTCGCGGGAGATTCACGATCAGATCCTGCGGCTCGACCGGATCATCGGGGGCTTCATCGATTCGCTCTACCGGCTGCGCGATTCCACCAGGATCATTTTTGCACTGACCGGGGATCATGGCGTCCAGCCGTTCCCCGAGCTCAACAACGGCCGGATCACCCCGGCACCCCTCCGGGTGGACGTCGGCCCGTCACTGGTCGCGGCGCAGCTGGTGATCCAGGCCGCCGGCGGGAATCTCGGCGCCGTTGACTTCGAGAGCGGCGCGTTCATGGTGGCCCGCGATTCCATCAAGGTCAAACCCGCCGTGCTCAAGGCCGCGGTGGATTCCTTCGTCGCTGTGGCGCGACGGATTCCCGGGGTGCTCCGGGCCGATCGCTTTGCCGACCTCGCGAAGGCCAACATGGCCAAGGACTACATCGCCAGGCGCTGGGTTCAGATGTTTCCTCCCGATGTTCCGGTGGAAGCGGTGATCACGCTCACCGAGGGGAGCTACTGGAGCACCTATCCGGTTGCCCAGCACGGTACGCCTCACATGCAGGACACCCACGTGCCGATACTCTTCTACGGTGCCCCCTTCAAGCCGGGACGCTATCCCCAGTTTGCCCGCACGGTCGACATGGGCCCGACCCTGGCGCAGGTGCTGGGCGTGGTGCCCACCGAGCCGCTC
This sequence comes from Gemmatimonadales bacterium, assembly GCA_043741355.1. Classification (GTDB taxonomy): domain Bacteria; phylum Gemmatimonadota; class Gemmatimonadetes; order Gemmatimonadales; family GWC2-71-9; genus JABFSM01. The sequence goes on from JAYUAL010000077.1 coordinate 1,261, forward strand.
GACGGCCGTGCTCTCACCGCGGCCATCCGATGAGGGCGCGGCTCGCGGCATTGCTGCTCGCCGGGCTCGCCGGGAACGTCGCGGCGCAGGGTGCGACGGGCATTCAGTCGGGGGTCCGTCCCGGCCGGTACGTGATCCGTAACGCCCTGGTCATCGCGGGCAATGGCACGCCGGCCTCGGGCCCCTACGACATCGTGATCGAGGGCAATTTGATCACGGACATGGTTCCGCTTGACCCGGTCGCGGTCAAGGCGGGACTGGCCCGCCGCCCGGCCGCGGCTGTGGAGATCGATGCCACCGGCAAGTACGTCATGCCCGGGCTGATCAACGCCCACGGCCACGTGCAGGATTCACGCGGCGGCCTCCCCCAGCCGCTGGAGTACGAGCTGAAGCTCTGGCTGGCCTCGGGGGTCACCGCGGTACGCGATGTAGGGAGCGCCACCCGGAAGACGCTGCAGCTCCGGGCGGCGAGTGCGGCCGGCTCCGTGGCCGCGCCGAGGATCCTGGTGTACGGGATGTTCGGCGGCGGCGGCGACGCGGTGGACAGCCGGGGAATCAATACCCCCGCCGAGGCCCGCGCCCGGGTGCGCGAGCTCAAGGCGCTGGGCGTCGATGGCATCAAGATCGTGGGCATCGACCGCGACCTGATGCAGGCCATGGAGGAGGAGGCCCGCGCGGTGGGGCTGCCGATCGCCCACCACGCCGGCGTCGAGGAAACCAATGCCTGGGACGACATCAAGTTCGGTACTCGGAGCATCGAGCACTGGTACGGCGTCCCCGATGCGGCGCTGGCTGAGGGGGTGCAACACTTCCCCTCGGGCTACAACTACGACAACGAGGTGGACCGGTTCCGCTGGGCCGGCCGGCTCTGGCGCGAGGCCGATCCCGACCGGCTGGGCAAGGTGCTTCAGGGGATGGTGGACGCCAACGTGGCCTGGGTGCCGACGCTGGTGATCTACGAGGCCAGCCGCGACCTGACCCGGGCCCAGAACCAGCCCTGGTTCAAGGACTACCTGCACCCCACGCTGGAAGAATACTTCCGGCCTAACCCGGCCAATCACGGATCCTACTTCATCGGCTGGAGCTCGACCGACGAGGCCTACTGGAAGGAGAACTACCGGATCTGGATGGCGGCGCTGCGCGATTTCGA
>JAYUAL010000078.1:0-13281 GCA_043741355.1 Gemmatimonadales bacterium
TCGCCTGGCCCGCCAGCCCTCCCCAGGTCACGGTGTTGGGGTCTCCCAATCCGATGAAGCCCAGGCTTGCCTCGACCAGCAGGACCTGTCCGAGCAGAAGGCCGAGAATGACCAGTGCTCCGGGCAGGGCATTGGGTATCACCTCACGAATCACGATCCGCCACCCCGAGGCGCCGGCGGCCCGCGAGGCCCGTACGAAGTCCTCCTCCTTCAGCGCGAGCACCTCGGCTCGAATCACTCTCGCCAGGAGGGGCCATGAGGTGAGGCCCAGAACCACCACGACGCGGTCGAGACCGGGGCCGAAGAGCGCGATCGCCATGATCGCGAGGAAGAATCGGGGAATGACCTGGAAGAACTCGGTAATCCGCATCAGCAGGTCGTCGATGCGGCCGCCCCGGTAGCCGGCAAGCGTCCCGACGCCGGCACCAAGGACGAACGCAAGAACGCCGACCGCGACCGCTACCAGCAGCGACGCCCTCGCGCCGTAGATGACCCCGCTCAGCAGGTCGCGCCCGAGCGAATCGGTGCCCATCCAGTGGAGCGAGGAGGGCGGGAGCAGCGCGGGTCCCGTGATGACGAACGGATCCCACGGGGCAAGCAGGGGAGCGAGCAGCCCGAGCACGACGGTCGGGGCACAGAGCGCCAGCCCCAGCGCTCCCCACCGCCGGGGCGGCTCAGCGGTAGCGGATTCGGGGATCCAGGGCGGCATAGATCAGGTCGGTCATGAGGTTGACCACAACCACCGTGGCCGCAATCAGGAGGAAGATGCCCAGCAGCACCGGTGTGTCCCGAGTCTGCGTGGCTGTCAGGAGCAGACGACCGATGCCGGGCCAGCCGAATACGATCTCCACCACCACCGCGCCGCCGAGCACATGTCCTACTCGCCCTCCGATGAGAGTGATGACAGGGAGGAGGACTCTTCGCATCGCATGGCGCGCGACCACCACCGGCCCGCTCAGGCCCTTGGCCCGCGCGGTCCGCACGTAGTCCGCTTCCAGCTCGGTGGCGAGCGCCCGCCGGGTGAGGCGTGCGACGGCGGCGATCTCGGCGCCGGCGAGGACCAGTGCCGGGAGCACCAGGTGGCGGCCGGCGTCGAGGACAGCGGCAACTCCCGTGAGATCGCTCCCCGGGGAGTGCCATCCGCCGATCGGGAAGAGCCGCAGGTGGAAGGCAAATCCGAGGACCGTCATTTGTCCGAGGAGAAACACCGGAGCGGCGGAGAGAAGCAGCGTGATCGAGGTGACGGTCAGATCGCCGGCGCGCCCCACCCGGGTGCCGCCATACACTCCCGTCAGGAGGCCGGCCACCGTCGAGATAGTGAGTGAGGTGAGCATCAGGAGGAGCGTGGCCGGGATGCGCTCGGCTATGACTGCCATCGCCGCACGCCCCTGGACGTACGAGACTCCTACATCTCCGGTGAGCATCCGGCCGGCAAAGGTGAGGAGCTGCTCGGGCAGTGAGCGGTCGAGACCGAACCGCTCGCGCATGAAGGAGTAGTATGCGGCGTCGCCGTGCTCGCCGGCGAGCGCGAGGATCGGATCACCCGGCGCCAGGTGGATCAGCACAAAGGCCACCAGCACGATGCCGATGGCCGTGGGAACGAGCTGAAAGACCCGCCATGCCAGGTAGCGTGGTGTCACGGCCCGCAGCGGGCGGTGGCGGCAAAATGGGCTCCACCCTGGAAGCCGCTGCAGCGGGTCCGATAGGCGCGGGTATCCACGGTTTCGACCAGCGAAAGGTACGGCAAGTCCCGCAACACCAGCAGCTGAATCTCCCGGTAGAGCCGGCGGCGTTCGGCAGGATCCAGGGTCGCGCGTGCCGCGTCGAACAGGCTGTCAACGGCCGCGTTGCGGTAACCCGCTGCATTCGAGAACGGGACCGGCGCGATGTTCGAGGAGACATACATCCGCCGAACCCCGATCTCGGGGTCGGTGCCGTTGCAATAGGATATGATCCCGGTATCGAACGCCCGCTCCTTGAACAGCGCATCGGCGAAGACCGCCGGCTCGAGTGACTGGAGCCGGAGATCGATGCCGACCCGACGAAGCTGGGCGCGAAGGAGGTCGCCGTACGGCTGGAGTGACGGCATGTGGGTAAAGCCGAACGAGAGCCGGGTGCCGTTATCGATGCCGCGAACGCCGCGCGCAGCCCGAATGCCGCCGCTGCCGGCCTGCCATCCGGCCGAATCGAGCAGACGGCCGGCGGCCAGGGTGTCGAAGGCGGGATAGGCCAGGTCCGGTGCCTGCGCGACCTCGAGGCGGGAGGAAATCGGCTTGGTGGCGGCCCGCCCGTTGCCGTAGGTGATCCGATCGACGAAGCCGGAGCGGTCCAGCGCGTGGGCGATCGCCCGCCGCACTGCGGGATTGTGGAACAGCGGCCGGTCGAGATTGAATGCGAGCGTGTTCACGCAATTGCTGCCGCCCGGGCTCACCGAAGACGCCATCATTCGAATAGCGGGGTTGGCGGTGAGCCGGGCCCGATCGGGACCGGGCACACCGAACAGCCAATCCACCTCGCCCGCTTCGAGCGCGATGACCTGCATGCCGGCATCCGGGACGATGCGCATCACGATCTGATCGAGGCCCGGCTTCGCCCCGAAGTAGTCCCGGTTGGCCGCATAGCGGATCTCCGCGTCAGGGGCGTAGGAGACGAACCGGAAGGGACCGGTGCCGATCGGGGCGCGTGTCGCGGGGTTGGTCGCGGGGTCGGTGTTCTCGAACACGTGACGCGGTACCATCGGAGCTTCGACAACGTTGAGCTGCTGAAGCAGGAGTGCGTACGGCCGCTTGAAGCGGAATTCGACCGTCGAGTCGTCGGGGGTGTCGACCGAGGCGAGCGCCGCTCCCAGGGACGCCCGGGTTCGGGCATGGAACCGGAGCAGCACGCTGTCGAACGAAAACTTCACATCCGCGGACGTGAAGGGTTGCCCGTCGTGCCAGCGCACATCCCGGCGCAGTTGGAAGCGATATCGGGCGCCGTTGTCCTCGATGCTCCAGCTCTTCGCCAGCTCCGGGATCGGCTGGAGGTTCTCATCGAGGGCAACGAGTCCGTCATATAACAAGGTGGATGCGGTGTGCACCCCGCCCTGCGTGGTGATGGCAGGGTTCAAGTGTCCCGGATCGCTGCTGAGCGCCACGACCAGGATTCCGTCGCGCGGGCGCTCAGGGCGGCAGCCGAGTATGGTTAGAGAAGCGAGGCATATCACGGCGGCATGTTGCGGCAGGCGAGGCGGCCGGTGGGTATGCGACAGCGGGTGTCTCAAGGGGCCCTCGGCACGGGTTGAACCTATCCCTCCTGGAGGCCCCCTTCAAGCGGGGAGGTCGGCCCGGCCGGGCTCCCGCCCGATCAATCTATCTCCCGATCTAGCGCTCCACCGCCGCCGGTGACTTCGACGTCCGGGTGCCGGGGCTCATGCCGGCCGACGCGCCGCGCCGGAGCAGCTCGAGATGAGGCGCCAGAATGTTGGCGAACTGCAGGGCCACGGCCGCCGCATTCCTGGTCGACGAAAATGTCCGCGCCTGCACACCCAGGGTGCCAACTGCCCGTCCGGCCACCGCCAGCGGCACGATCAGCTCCTTGCCCTCCTCCACGGCCCGGACCAGCCATTCCTGCTCTCCCCGCAGGACGGGCGCGCCCGCAAAGGCGTGAACCTCGATGGCGGGAATGTCGGCGAACGGTCGGGGAGACGCGGGATTGAGCTCGATGATCTCATCCTCGCCCCAGCGCAGATGCAGGGTAATCCGATCGTGCGGCAGCAAGGCGCCCAGCCCCTCGGAAAACCGGCGCAGCCCCTCCTGGAGCTGGCCCGTCACGGCCAACGCCTCGGCGGCGCGGATCAGAGGAAGCGCGGGGATGTCCGCCGCTTCGATCTCCGAATGGAGCGCGGCCACCTCGGCGGCCAGACGGAACCCTGCGACCCGGGTCGCAACCAGCAGTCCCGCCATCGCCAGGGTGTCCTCGTCGTCGGGGCGGTAGGCTTCCGCCGCCACGCTTGCGATCAGCAGGTACCCCACCGTCTGGCCCGCCACCTCGAGCCGAGTACCCAGCACTCCGCGCGCCGGCTGCGGTGCCGAGGTGCCGCCGCCAACGGCCCAGTCACAGTCGCCCGCGATCTCGGTGAGATCGTCGAGTGAGAGCGTTGGGGTATCGCCGAACCGGGAGATGATCTCGGTGAACGGCTCGAAAGCACCGCCGAGACGGGAGCTCTTCCTCGGCGAATTGCCGGAGAGGGGCACGAGAATGCCCCGCTTTGTGCTGGTGGCCAGAATCTCCAGACGGTCGTGGGGCAGCAGGGGATAGATGACGCCGCTCACCCGGCGGACCAGGTCGGGTCCGCTGGCGGCTTCGGCCGCCGCTCGTGCAATGTGGCCGGGTAGCTCCTCCTCCGTCATCGCCGGCTCCAGCGCCGCATGGGGCGCCGCCGAGGGCATCACCTCGGCCAGGCCGGCCAGCGATGCGGTGAGCGTGCGGGCCAGGCGCTTGAGCGCGAGGGCCTGAACCGGTCCGTACGCGCCGCGCGAAAAACTGCCGAACAGCATCACAGCGACGTCCCGGCCTACCAGCTTCACGGGGACCGCGATGGCCGAACGGTACTTGGCCCGGCGCAATACCTGCTCGAGCTGGAAGAGCTGGTCCTGTAGCAGGTAGGGCTCGGGAAGGGGGACCTGCACCGCGTCCTGCGCCAGCGCCTCGGGACCCAGCAGTACCACGCCGCCGGAATCGGGAAACAGCCAGAGCGCGAAGAGGTCATGGGGCACCTCCACTGCGGTTGTCGACGCGAGCGCCAGGTACCACGTGGCGAGCGCGACCGGGTCGGGCGCGCTCCCCTCCAAGGGCAGGAAGGGAACCAGCGGATCCGACTGCGCCGTCTGGGTGTCCGACATGGCAGACCAAAGAGCAGGAGGCATGCCGGGGAGAGGCTATCGCGCAACTCATTATTTGGCAAATCATTACGCATCTTTCAGGCTGGTCGGTTCTCTCCGGCCCGCCTAGGGGCCGGTGCGAAAGGCGCGGGTCGAGGCGGCGGCCGTGCCGGGGGTTGCTATACCCCCAAGGCCTATCTAATCATTCCGGCCCAGAGACGAGACTCGAGGAGTGCCCTTTTCATCCGAACCCTGACGCTGACAATTTTCGGAATGAGCTGCGGCCACTGCCTGAATTCGGTCAACAAGGCACTAGCCTCTGTGCCGGGCGTACTAGTCCGCGGTGTGCAGATGGGCCGCGCCGAGGTGGCGTACGACGCCGGGGCTGTTGATTCGACCCAGGTCATCGCCGCGGTCGAGGCGGCGGGGTATGAGGTGGCGGGCAGTAGCGAGGAAGGACCGGTGGCCTGAGCTAGGCGGTGGCCCGCGCGGTGTCACCCGCAAGGGCCTTGACCGCCGACACTACGATACCGGCCCCGATCAATGCCGCGATCGGCAGCACGATGATCGCGTTCTCCAGCCCGAACTTGTCCGACAGGAAGCCCACCAGGGGAAAAGCCACCGCGTCACCCGCCAGATGGATGAACATCAGGTAGGCCCCCGACACCGTCGTCGCGATCCGCCGGGGCGTCACGTCGAAGATCACGGCGGTGAGCGGCCCGTTGTACCAGGTGAGAAAGAAGAACGCCGCGCAGAAGACCGGGATGAACCAGTGTATGTCCCGGATGTAGAGCAGCCAGATCAGGAGCGGCGAGCCCACGAAGAACCCGGCGGCCGTGGTAATCAGCCGCGCTCCCTGCACTCTGGTGCGGAGCCAGTCCGCTACCAATCCGCCCGCCACCGTCCCGGCGATTCCCGACACCAGTCCGTAGGTGCCGAGCACCAGCGCCGCCTTGGCCGGCGTGAGCGACATTTCCCGGGAGATGAATGTCGGCGCCCACCCGACCAGGCCATTCATCCCGAAGGAGATCAGGGCCCCGCCCGCGAACACCGCGACCAGCGTCCGGGTCGAGAGAATCCTCCGGGCGGCTCCCGCCAGCTCGCGAAAGACTGCCAGGAGCGCCTCGGCGCCTTCTCGCGCCGGCGTCGCCGGACGGGTCGGGTCCTTGATGCGGAGCACCAGCGCGGCAAGGAAGAATCCCGGAATGCCCAGCACGAGGAACGCCGCGCGCCAGCCGTAATAATGCTCCAGCTGTCCCGCGAGCAGGATTCCGAACACCCCCCCCACCGCGAGTCCCGCCATGAAGATGCTCATCGCGGTGGAGCGGCGTTTTCCGGGGAAGTAGTCGGCGACCAGTGCCGCGGACGCGGTAGCCGCTGCCGCGCCGCCCAAGCCGACCAGCGACCGCGCCAGCAGCAGCCAGCCGAAGTCCTGGGCCAGCCCCGACAGCGAGGTGCCGAGACTCCAGAGCGCCACGCCGGCGGCGATCACCACGCGCCGGGAGCCCAGGTCGCCGATGACTCCGGCAGGGAGTGACGCCATCGAGAACACCAGCACGTAGGCCGAGCCCAGCCAGCCCAGATGCGCGTCGGTCAGATTGAGATCGCGCTTGACCGGGTCGAACAGAGCAAAGATGGCGTTGCGGGTGAGGTAATTGACCAGATTGATTACGGTGAGCAGCCACAGGGCGTACTTGGCGTACCCCCGGCTGACGCCGCTCACCCTGGTCTCCTCGGTCATCCCGATGTTCACGAAGCGGCGCTCTCGGTAGCCTCGCCGGCGCGTTTGTCCCGGAACGCGAGAGACGCCCGGTACTCCTCCATGAGACGCTCCATCATCGCGCCGCGCTTCGCGTAGAGCCGTCTGAGGGGCCGTTTGGGCCGCCGCGCCATCGCGTAGGAGGTGAGCAGCGGCAGGGACACGGTATTGTCCATGTAGCACACCACCGTGCCGGGCAGCATGTCGGGATCGATCTTGCCCCAGCTTACCGCTTCCCCCGGCGTCGCCCCGGACAACCCGCCGGTGTCGGGGCGGGCGTCGGTGAGCTGCAGGAAGAAGTCGTGGCCCCGTTCGTCGATGCCGAGCACCTCCTGGATCTGCGGTTCGGTCTGCAGCAGGAAGTTCTTGGGGCTCCCACCGCCCACGATCAGTGCGCCGCTCTTGCCGCCGCTCCGCTTGGCCTCCAGCACGATCGCCGCGGTCTCGTTGACGTCGGCGCTCACATCGAAGCGCAGCTTGCTGCCGGCCAGCGCCTGCTCCGCCACGTTCATGCCGATCGAGCTGTCTCCGGGGCTGCTGGTATAGATCGGCACTTCGAGCTCGTGCGCCACGGTGAGCAGCGACCGCCGGGTGAGTCCCAGCGCCTTTTCCCGCTGGGCCAGATATCCGCCCAGCAGGTAGTGATACTCCGCCGAGCTCATCGGCTTCTGGAATTCCTCCTTCGCCGAGACCTCGCGCACGAAGGCATCGGTGGAGAGCAGGACGTTGTAGTCGAAGAAGACGTCGTAGATCCGCACCACGCCCTTTTCACGGAGCTCGACGTCGTTCGCGAACGGGGTGCCCTGATGCAGCGCCAGGCCCAGGCCGAAGTGCGCGTCGTGATAGAGATTGGCCCCGGTGGAGATGATCAGTCGACGAATCCCGACTCGAGCAGCGGGATGATGGTGCTCATGCCGAGTCCCGCCGGCGTCATGGCGCCGGTCAGGCTCATCCCCACCGTCACCTCGGCGGCCAGCATCCGCTCCGAGAAGAGCACGCAGGCCTCCCGAAGCCGACCCGCGTTGTAGGCCAGGAAGGCATTGTCGATCAGCTCGGCGACGGTCTCCGTGCCGGTGATGGCGGCGGGATCGATACGCCGGCCGCGGAGGTGGTGCGCGGAAGGGCGGGTCATGGCTCTCTTTGGAGTTATGCGGAGGGGAATATAGTCGTATGATTGACGTCACTCCTCCCGCCCCGAGCTCCCATGCGAAGCGTCCTGCGGCTGCTTGTTCCCCTCGTCTTGGCCATCGGCCACAGCCAGCCCATCCTGGCCCAGGCCACCGCGACACGGGCCACCGGTACGTTTACGCCGGCGCAGGCGGAACGAGGACGCCGCATCTACGGTGCCTTTTGCGCGGCCTGTCACGGGACGGAACTCGAGGGGGGCACCGGGCCGGTGCTGGCCGGCCCGGCATTCCAGGCCAAGTGGAACGGCGCTGCCAATCGGACCGCGTTGGATCTCTTTTACATGCTCCGCACCACCATGCCGAAGCCGGCAACGGGGTCCCTTGCTCCGGCGGCATACCTCGAAGTCTTCACGTATTTGCTGCAGCGGAACGGCCTCACGGCGGGTACCCGCGCCCTGTCGGCATCCGCGGCCGCTCTTCGCGAGGTCCATCTCCCCACAGTGGTCGCCGCGGTTGCCAAAGAGATTCCGGCCTTCATCGCCGGCGAGAAAGGACTCCGCCCAGCCGGTTCGGGACCGGATCAGCAGGAGCTGTCTGACGCCGTGAATCCGGCGAATTGGCTGTACGCTACCGGCAATTACTCGGGTACCCGGTACTCGCCGCTTGCCCTGATCACGCCGGATAACGTCGGACGGCTGGGCGTGGCCTGCCTATACCAGGTTGGCTCCACCGAGACCTTCCACACCAATCCCGTGGTGTACAACGGGGTCATGTACTTCTCCACTGCTCGAATCACCGCGGCGATTGACGCCGCAACGTGCCGACCCCGGTGGACGCACACCTGGGAGCCGAAGGACACCGAACTTTGGCCGATGAACCGGGGCGTGGCCATCAAGGATGGCTACGTGGTGCGGGGCACCTCGGATGGGTACCTCGTAGCGCTCGATGCAGCCGATGGCCACCTCCTCTGGGCGCGCCAGGTTGCGAAACCTTCCCGGGGCGAGACGATCACCATGCCGCCGATGATCTTCGAGAACCTGGTGCTGATCGGCCCAGCCGGCAGCGAGAACAATCTCCAAGGGTGGATCGGCGCCTTCCGTCTGGAGGACGGTCAGCCGGTGTGGCGCTTCAATACGGTGCCTCGGCCCGGAGAGCCCGGAGCGGAAACCTGGGGCAACTCGAGCACGATTCCGGTTGGCGGGGGGGCAGTCTGGACGCCGCTCTCACTGGATCCGGCGCGGGGCGAGCTCTATGTGCCAGTGACCAACCCGGCCCCGGACATCCCCTCGTACCTCCGGCCGGGAACCAACCTGTATACCAATGCAATCGTCGCCCTCGACGTGAGGACCGGGAAGCTCCGATGGTACGATCAGATGGTCCCGAGCGACTCCCGCGACTACGACCTTACCCAGGTGAGTCCGCTTTTCCGCGGCAGGGTGCGAGGTCAGGATCGCAACCTGGTGACTACCGCCGGGAAGGACGGGATGCTGCGGGTGCTCGATCGCGATACCCACGAGCGGCTCTACGAAGCGTCTCTCACCACGAGGCACAACACCGAGGGGCCGATTCCCAAGGAGGGTTTGCGGGTCTGCCCGGGTATGCTTGGCGGCGTGGAATGGAACGGTCCGGCGCTCCACCCCGGTGCGGGCCTCCTCTATGTCCCGGCAGTGGACTGGTGCAACAAACTCGTTCCCGACGACTCCGTGCAATTCATCCCGGGGCAGCTCTACATGGGGGGAAAGGTGACCTTCGACGAGACCTCCCAAGGATGGCTTACCGCGGTGGATGCGTCGGATGGGAGCGTACGGTGGCGCTATCGGTCGTCGCGCCCGATGGTCGCCGCCGCGACCGCCACCGGGGGCGGTGTCGTCTTTACCGGCGAGATGACCGGTGATTTCCTCGCGTTCGATGCGGGGACCGGCAGGGAACTGTACCGGATGTACACCGGGGCGGGCATTCTCGGCGGGGTGGTCACCTATGCGGTCGGCGGCAAGCAATATGTGGCGACAACTTCGGGTGGAGGCTCGTTCAACTTCGGCCGGGACGGCTCGCCCACGATTGTGGTCTTCTCACTCCGGGAGGCGCCCTAACCTCCGGCGTGCCAGGTCTTGCCCCGTTCGCGGCCCTGGATAATGATCTGGGCCGCCTCCGCCGGGTCGTCGGTTACCCGAAACAGGGCCATATCTCCGGGGGAGATCTTGCCCTCGGCTTCCACCGTCTGCCGGAGCCACTCGACCAGCGGCGCCCAGTACGCCGAGCCGAACAGCACCACCGGGTGAATCGACATCTTGCCGGTCTGCATCAGAGTGAGGTACTCGAACAGCTCGTCCAGCGTCCCGAACCCGCCCGGAAAAGCCACGACGGCCCGCGAGTACCGCGCCAGCATCATCTTGCGCACGAAGAAGAACCGGAAGAAAACACTGCGCCGCACCCAGCGGTTGGTGCCCTGTTCGTGGGGTAGCTCGATGTTCACGCCGACGGAAAGCCCGCCGCCTTCCACGGCGCCCTTGTTGGCCGCCTCCATGATGCCCGGCCCGCCCCCCGTGATGATCGGAAAGCCGTTCCGGGCCAGGATCCGCGCCGTCTCGGTGGCCAGGGCATAGTGAGGGTGGCTCTCCAACGTGCGGGCGGAGCCGATGAAGGTCACCGCATCGGCGATGTCGCCCAGGCGTTCGAAGCCCTCCACGAACTCGCCCATGATCCGCAGCACCCGCCACGGGTCGCTCTTGCGGATGTCTTCGACCCGGTCGGACGAGGGCGCCTTGCCGAGGAGAATCTCGTCCTCGGTGGGGCCCGCGGGCGGGTCGCTGTGAAATAGCGGGCGGTCGGACACGGACTCTAATATAGTGGCGCAGTGACCCTATATTCCGCCGCATGACGGCACAGCCCGCGGCCAATCACGAGCAGGGAAGCTGGGGGGCGCTGGTGTTCCGGCTCGCACCGCGGGCGATCCTCAATCCCCGCCTGGCCCTCGATCTGCTCCGGACCGCCTGGGCGTTTCGCCGCCGCGAATGGTGGCGCAAGCCTCCCTTCCTGCCCATCCCCGACCGCGCCTACCTCCGCTGGCGGATGTACACCGCCTATGGCAGCGAGGACGCGGTGCCTCCGGCACGGGATGTGGTCGCGTTCGCCCGCTGGCGCCGGGAGACCATGCACCTGTGACTCCCCGTATCGTCGTGGTCGGGGGCGGCTTCGCCGGCCTCTACCTGGCTCGGGCGCTTGGCCGATTGCCGGTTCAGGTCACCGTCGTCGACCGGACCAACCATCACCTCTTCCAGCCGATGCTCTATCAGGTCGCGACCGCGGCGCTGTCGGAGCCAGACATCTCCCAGCCGATCCGCTCGGTGCTTCGGGGCCAGCGGAACGCGGAGGTGGTCCTGGGTGAGGTGACCAACGTCAGTCTGGACGCGCGAACAGTCGGATTGGCGGACGGTAGCCGCCTCGCGTACGACTATCTCGTGCTCGCCGCTGGAACGCGGCACTCCTACTTTTCCCACCCCGAATGGGAGGAGTTGGCGCCCGGTCTCAAGAACCTCGAGGATGCCGGGGAGGTCCGCCGCCGGATCCTCCTCGCCTTCGAGAAGGCGGAGCGGGAAACCGACCCGGTGCTACGGCAGCAGCACCTCACGTTCGTCATCGTGGGAGGCGGTCCCACCGGAGTCGAGGTGGCCGGCGCAGTGGCGGAGCTTGCCAGGTTTTCTCTCCGGAAGGATTTTCGCCGGATCGATCCGCGGGATGCCACGATCCTGCTGCTCGAAGGAGGGCCTCGGCTGCTCACAGGCTACCCGCCCGCGCTGTCGGGCAACGCGAAGGAGGCCCTCCGGCGGTTGGGCGTCGACGTTCGTACCGAGACACTGGTCACCGAAATCGAGCCGGGGTTCGTGCATGCCGCCGGCTGGCGCATCCCCACCGACACCGTCATCTGGGCCGCCGGCAACGAAGCCAGCCCGCTGCTCCAGAGTATGGGCGTACCGCTGGACTCGCAGGGACGCATCGCGGTCGAGCCCGATTGCGCGGTGCCCGGCCATCCCGAGGTCCTGGTGATCGGCGATGCCGCCGCCTATTCGCATCAGCCCGGATATCCGTTGCTCCCCGCGACCTGCCCCGTGGCGATCCAGATGGGGAAGTACGCCGCCCGCCTGATAGCGGACGACGTGGCGGGACGAAAGCGGACACCGTTCCGCTACCGCAACCGGGGCCAGCTTGCCGTGATCGGACGCGCCCGCGCGGTGGCGGACCTGGGCCGGGTGCGCGCCACCGGATTCATCGCGTGGCAGCTCTGGGTGTGGGTTCACATCTTCTTCCTGATCGGCTTCCGCAACCGGGTGATCGTCTTCTTCCAATGGGCCTGGTCGTACTTCACCTTCCAGCGGGGGGCCCGGGTGATCACCGGCGTGTGGCGGCCCGGGTCCGGCTCCTGATGGCGCGCCCTTGACCCGAGCGCTCGAGGCATACGCCGGGTCGCTGGGCTTCATCGCCTGCGGCGTGGCATCGCTCGAGCCGAGCCGCTATGGCGACGCCCTGGATGCTTGGCTCCAGGCCGGCTACGGCGGCACGATGCGTTATCTGCACCGCCGCGCCGCCAAGCGGAAACGGCCCCAGGAGATCGTCGCCGGGGCGAAGGTCGCGGTGGTGGTGCTGGAGAACTATCTGCCGAAAGCAGGACGGGAGGACGGGAAGGCGGGAGAACGGGAAGATGGGAGGACGGGAAGACGGGAGATCAAGGTCGCGAAGTACGCGCGGGGAGAGGACTACCACCGGGTCATGATGCGGCGCCTGGGGCTCCTCGCCGGGTGGCTTCGCGAGCACGGCGCCACCGTGGCCCACCCCTGGGCCGATGACGGCCCGGTGCCGGAGCGGGAGCTGGCCCAGCGCGCCGGATTGGGATGGATCGGCAAGAACACGATGCTGATCCGTCCCGAGTCGGGCTCCTTCTGCCTGATCGGAACCGTGTTCACCGACCTGGCGCTCACCCCGTCGGGCGCCGACGAGTACGATCGCTGCGGGAGCTGCACCCGCTGCCTCGAGGCCTGTCCGACCGGAGCCATTGTGGAGCCCCGGGTCCTCGATGCGACGCGCTGCATTTCCTATCTCACCATCGAGTCCCGACTCCCCATTCCCGATGCGCTCTCCGGGAAGCTCGAAGGCTGGGGCTTTGGTTGCGACATCTGCAACGACGTGTGCCCCTGGAATCAGCGCTTTGCGAAGCCCACCACGCTCGGGGAATATCAGGACCGCGGCGCCGTGGACACCGGGGACTCGCGCTTCTTCGAACGGATGAGTGAAGCTCATTTCGCCGAGCGATTCGGCGACACGCCGCTCGAGCGCCCCGGGCTGGCCGGAATGCGGCGCAACTGGGCGGCGGCCGCCAGGAGCCTCGAACCCCGATGATCCAGCACGTACAATCCTTCGCCATCTTCGTCACCAACATCGAGCAGGCGATCGAATTTTATCGCGATGTCCTGGGACTGCCGGTGAGCAAACAGGGGAGCTTCGGACTCGAGCTGTTTCTCGAGCCGCCCCACCTGGGGGT
>JAYUAL010000079.1:0-2400 GCA_043741355.1 Gemmatimonadales bacterium
CCTGGTGTCGGAGGCTTTCAACGACCTGATCGCGCACCGCTGGAACGAGCTGGCCAAGCGCTTCGGCGTCGAGCCCTCCAAGGTGCAGGCGGCCGGAGACACCCTGTCCCGCTTCGACCCCAAGCCGGGGCTCAAGCACACCAATCGGAGCGACGGCTACATCATTCCGGACCTCATCGTCGACAAGGTGGACGGGAAGTACCATGTCAGCCTCAATGACAGCGGCGTGCCGCGGCTTCGGCTGAGCCGCTCCTACCAGGACATCGCCCGGGACAAGAAAAAACTCACCCAGGAAAACCGCGAATTCATCGCCAACAAGCTGAACAGCGCCAACTGGATGATCCAGGCCATCGAGCAGCGCCGCCAGACGATGCTCAAGGTCATGAATTTCATCGTGGACCGGCAGCGAGCCTTCTTCGAGAAGGGCGTCGAGTACCTGAAGCCGCTCACCCTCCGCGAAGTCGCCGAGGTGATCAGCATGCACGAGTCTACGGTCAGCCGGGTGACCAACGAGAAGTACGTGCAGACGCCGCGGGGGGTGCTCCCGCTCAAGTTCTTCTTCTCGAGCGCGCTGACCACCGCGTCCGGCGAGGACGCCAGCGCACGCTCGATCCGCGCCAAGCTGGAGAAGATGGTGCAGGAAGAGGAGCCGGCCAAGCCGCTCACCGACCAGCAGATCGTGCATCTGTTCCAGGAACAGGGAATCCAGATCGCGCGCCGCACCGTTGCCAAGTACCGCGACCAGCTCGGCATTCTCCCTGCGCGGATGCGCAAGCGGGTATGAGCCGTCGGGTGGACGTGAGCGTGCTCGTCCCGGCCAAGGACGAGGCCGACAACCTCCCCGAATTCGTGCGACTCTGCGACGCGGCTCTCGGTCCGGCGGACTTTTCGTTCGAGGTCATCGTGGTGGACGACGGGTCCCGCGACGGAACCGCCGAGGTGCTGGCGCAGCTCGCCGCCGAGTATAGCTTCCTCAAGGTCGTCACCCACCGGCGGCAACGGGGCATCGCCGACGCGCTCGGCAGCGCCGGCGACGCAGCCACCGGTGAGATTTCCGTGTTCTATCCCGCCGATCTGCAATACCTCCCCGAAGACATCCCGACCCTGGTGCGTCCCATCCTGGCCGGCGAAGCGGACATCGTCACCGGGACCAAGCAGGGGAAGTACGAGAAGGCCTTCGTAAGCGGGATTTACAACACCCTCTGCCGCATGCTCTTCGGAGTCCAGGTGCAGGACCTGAATTCGGTGAAGGCCTGGCGCGGCGAGATCATGCGGAGCGTTCCACTGCGCCCTGACTGGCACCGCTACATGGTCGTGATCGCGGTGGCGGACGGGTGGCGGCTTACGTCCCGTCCGGTGCCGCTGTATCCCCGCCGCGCCGGCACCTCGAAGTTCAACTGGAAGCGGATTCCGATCGGGGTGCTCGACTTGCTGTCGGTATGGTTCCAGCTTCGCTTCGGGCGGAAGCCGATGCTGTTTTTCGGGGTGGTGGGCGCGGTGCTCTTCGCCGTGGGCCTGCTGGCCGGCATGGTGGCGCTGGTGCTCCGGTTCGGGTACGGTATCGGATTTCGCCCCCTGCTGAACCTGGTCGAGATGATGGTCATCAGCGGCATCTCGCTGTTCGGGTTCGGATTCGTGGCCGAGATGATCGCGGGGTTCCGGGAAGAAATGCGGGAGCTGGCGCGAAAGGCCGACGACTAGGCGTGCGGGTTATTTTCCTGACCCACAATTACCCCCGCTACCCCGGAGACCTGCCGGGGTCGTTCCTTCATCCGCTGGCCCTGGCGCTGCGCGAGCGGGGTCACGACGTGCGGGTCGTGGCGCCGTCGGACCGAGGTCACGGCGGCCGCGAGGACCTCGAGGGAGTGCCGGTGCGACGGGTGCGGTATTCCACGCCAGAGCGCGAGGTGCTCGCCTACACCGGCAGGATGCAGGACGAGGTCCGCTCCGCCGGCGGGCTCATGGCGCTGCGCGGACTGATCCGCGGCCTGCGCGAGGGCGCGCTGGCCGAGGCCGCCGGAGCCGAGGGAGACATCCTGGTGCACGCGCACTGGTGGATTCCCGCGGGCCTCGCGGCTCCGGGCGGCTTTCCACTGGTGTTGACGCTTCACGGCACCGATGGTCGCCTGCTGCTGAAGAGCGCCGCGGCCCGATGGCTCGCCCGGGGGCTCCTTCGCCGAGCCGACCTGGTGACGACCGTGTCGAGCCACCTCGCCGGCATCGTCGAGACCACCACCGGAAGAGAAGACGTTGCTTCGCATATCCAGCCGATGCCGGTCGATTCGGGAGGGCGGCCCTGGACGTCCGGCGGCGCAGGAGCGGTCGTGGTGTGCCGCCTGACGGCCCAGAAACGGGTTCACCTGGCCCTTCAGGCCGTGGCAAAGCTCGACCGGCCGCTAC
>JAYUAL010000080.1:0-2398 GCA_043741355.1 Gemmatimonadales bacterium
TCAGATCCCGCTTGGTGGTGGTGCCGTACAGGGCCAGGGCGCCGAACATGCCCGCCGTCACCACGAATACGTTCGCGACCGACTGGCCAGTATAGGCCAGCAGCACGAATGCGAACGTCACGCCGGTCAGCCCCGAATACAGCAGGAACAGGAGGGACGCGACGGCGGGAGTCAGCTTCTGGACCCGCGCTGAGAGCACGATAACGAGCCCGAACTGGGCGATGATGAGCGCCCAGAAGAGCACCCGGTTGGTGGCGATGGCGCTGAGCATCGCAGGGGACGAGGCTACCGCGTACGCGGTGACGGCGGTGATGCCGAGGCCCACGCACATCCAGCCGTACACCGCGCGCAGGAACGGGGCGACTCCGCTGTCCGTTGCGGCGCCGGCCAGCGCGGGCGAAGGCGACAACGACGTCGGATTATTGGGGTCCACGTGGGCTCCAGAATGGTGGGGTCTTACCGGATGCTAGCCGGGTTCATGAAGGGCGCAAGCCCTGATGCTACGCGTCGATGACCCGGTGTTTCGATCAGTGAAGGCCCGGAGTGATCCGGAACCGCACCACCGCGGGCAGATCGTTCTCCTCCCGGACAATTGCCCAGACCACATCGCCGTCGGCCTCGATGAATTTGGTCCGCCTGGGGAATTCCACCCGGCCCAGGAACCGGCCGTCGGGCGAGAACACCTCGTAGACTGTGAGGGTGCGAAAGTGGTAGAGCGGCGCCTTGGGATCCCGGGGCTTAGTCATCTCAGCATCGGGAATCCGCTCGGAGGTTGCCGGCACCCGGGTCCACGCCCGGCGCGATCCTGAGCTCCTCGGTGAGTTGCCGGACCGCGGCAGCCGGCACCGCTCCGACCACTCGGGCAATGACGCTGCCGCCGGTGGAGTCGATGGCGGTGACGAGCCCAGCCGCGTCGGGGCCGGGGCCTGATTCGCCTTTGCCGCAGGCGAGGGCGACCACTGCCAGAAAGGTTCCAGGGTTCGCATTGTTGCTCCTTCCAGAAGAAGCGATTGCTTCTTACTGCAGCGGCCCCGCGAACTTCCACTGCGCGGCATAGCTGGCCGTGAGCGGCTGCCGGGTGAGCAGCGCCCGCACCATCTCCACCGGCATTGTTCCCGACTGGAGCACCGCATCGTGAAACGCCTTGTCGGTCATCTTGCTGCTCCCGACCAACTCGGTGCGGAGCGCGCGGAACTGCAAGCCGCCCATCATGTAGGCGATCTGGTAGAGCGGCGGATAGCTGCCGTTGAAGGACCGGCGCACCTCCGCGGCGGCATTGGCGCGCTCGTGCCCCACCCGGTTCACCAGAAGGTCGATCGCCTCCTGGGGAGTCATGGTGCCCAGGTGGAAGCGCAGGGAGAATATGATCCGAGCGGCGCGGTGCATCCGCCAGAACAGCATCCCGACACGGTCCTCGGGCGAGCGCGGGAAGCCGGCGTCGTAGAGCAGCATCTCCCAGTAGAGCGACCAGCCCTCGGTCCAGAATGGTGTGCCAAACAGATCGCGGTGGGGCTGGTAGCGGTCGCTCATGAACCACTGCAGGTGGTGCCCGGGGTTCAGCTCGTGGAACACCGTCGCGCGGGAGAAGTGAATGTTGTTCCCCCGCATGGTCATCATCTTGTCTTCCTGGGCCATCGCGTCGGTGGGATAGGACACCTGGATCAGCGAACCGCCCAGGAAGAAGGGGCTCACCTTCTGCTGCGCCGGCGACAGCATTTCCATCCACCAATCGTCTTTGGCCAGCGGAGGAATCGTCACCAGGTTGCGTTGCTCGATGAACGCCACCGCTTCACGGGCCAGGTCGCGCACCAAGTCGGTCTGTTTGCCGGGCTCGACATGGAGAGTTTTCACCTTCTCCATCGCCGCCCGCCAGTCGTCTCCGAACCCCATCGCGCGGGACGCCTTGAGCATCTCCGCCTCGCACCAGGCGAACTCCCGCTCGGCAATCTTGACCAGGTCCTCCGGACCGTAGGGGATCATCTCGTAAGCCAGGTCTTCTACCAGTGCCGCGCGCCCGATCGGGTCGCCGATGATCGGATCGTCCTCGCCTTCCTTGATTCCGACCACCTTCTCACGAAGGGCCTTGGCGTATTGGGAGAGGCCGGCGGACGCCTTTTCGTACGGCGCCTTGACCCACCAGGTGAACATCGGGTCGTAGCCGGCGAGGAAGTCGTACCAGCGTTTGAGGGTTTCGCGCAGGCTCAGCACCTCCGCCGCGGCGCGATAGGCCACGATCCGGGTGGGCCGGATGGCCGTCGAATCGAGCGCCCTGGTGGCCAGAGCGGCCTGCTCGGCCACCAGGGCCACCGTGCGCGCCGCCGACTCCGGCACCACCGTCTCCATCCGGCGCTGCCGTTCGTGAAGGTCCATCACCGCCGAGGCGAAGGGCAGGAGCGCC
>JAYUAL010000081.1:0-5721 GCA_043741355.1 Gemmatimonadales bacterium
CAAGAGTGCCCACGCCTGCACCTGGCCCTGCTCGATCACCCAGATGGATCCCGCCGACGAGATGGATCAGGTGTACGAAGCGATCGTGCACTGGGCCGACGTCATCCTCGTGGCGACGCCGATCCGCTGGGGCTCGGCCAGCTCACTCTACTTCAAGATGGCCGAGCGGCTCAACTGTGTGCAGAACCAGATCACGATTCGGAACCGGCTCCTCATCCGCGAGAAGGTGGCCGGTTTCATCATCACCGGCGGCCAGGACAACGTGCAGGGAGTCGTAGGCGGGTTGCTGACCTTCTTCGGCGAGCTGGGCTTCCTGTTTCCGCAGTTTCCTTTCATCGCCCACTCGCGCGGGTGGTCGGCGGAAGACATGGAGCACAACGTCCGCCAAGTGGAGCAGAGCACCGACCTCAAGGAGGGCGCCGAGGCGCTGGCGGATCGCGCCATAGAGATGGCGGCGGAGCTGCTGAAGGTTCCGTTCACCCATGATCATGTAGCCCGAGGCGGCCGCAAGGCCCATCACCTCGCATGAGGAGTTGAATCATGAGCACCGATCGCAGGGAGTTTCTGGGGGCGGTAGTAGGGGCAAGCCTGGTCGGGACGTCGGTACGTCGATACGTCAGTAGCCCTGTCGCCATGCATACCGACCTACCGACCCACCAGCCTACCGATTGGGACGTTTCCTGGACCGCCAAGGTGTCCGGCTCACACCGCGCGGTGTTCGATTCGCCGGAGGTCTCCGAGGGCCTGGGGCTTCTCCGCACCCTGGTCTGGATCAAGGACTATGGTGAGGTATACGGTGCTGCTCCGGCGGACATGAGCGCCGTAGTGGTCCTGCGGCACAACGCGATCTGGATGGTGATGAACGACGAGTTCTGGGCTCACCATGGTGTCGGCGCAATCACCAGGATCAACGACCCCAGGACCAAACTTCCCATCAAGCGGAATCCGTTCCTTGGGCCCACCCCGTTTGCCGATCTGCCACCCCAGGTGGCCAACAACGTGCTGACCAAGGTACTGGGGGCCGCCACGGTGCTGGCGTGTAACCTGGCCTTTCAGGACGTCGTAGATAAGGTGAAGGCGCACCCCGGCGATGATGACGCCAAGGCACGTGCCATGGCCCTCGAACACCTGATCCCGGGAGTCATCCTGCAGCCGTCGGGAGTCTTTGCGGTGACGCGGGCGCAGGAGGCGGGCTGTCAGTACATGCTCGCGAGCTGAAAGGGGCCTGCGTGGCCGACCGGAGAAAATTTTGGGGATCGCTGCTGGCCGCGGGGGCACCTCCTCTCCCGGCATGATCGATGAGCGCCGGTTAGCTCCCGGGGAGCCGGAGGGGCTGTCGCGCTCGCCGCCACACAGCAGGAGCTCGCCGAATCGCTGGGCACCGTCCGGGAGGTCATCGCCCGCCAGCTCACCGCGCTCAAGCGCGCCGGCGCGATCCGCCCGGCCGGAAGGGGGCGGATCGAGATTGCCGACCGGGCAAAACTCCTGGGCCTGGCGCGGCAGGGACGGGTGTGACCTTAGTCGCATCGCGACCCGTCATGCCTCGCTAGGTTGGGGCACCTCTACCGGAGTTGATTCGTCATGAAGGCACGCCCGCTCACCATCCTGACCCTCCTCGCGCTGACCCCGCTGGCCGCGGCCCAATCACAAGCCGGCCACGATCACGCGGCCATGCATCCCGGGGCAGACTCCGCCGAAAAGGCGATGAAGGCGCGCGGCACCGCAATCATGGGTGTTGATCAGGATCGGTCGACCCACCGGTTCACTTCCCTGCCGGATGGAGGCCGGATCGAGCTCACCAGCAACGAGGAGGACAGCGCGGCAACCGTCCGGATCCGCAAACACTTCGGCGATATCGAAAAGGCCTTTGCCGCGGGAGACTTCAGCATCCCGGCGATGGTCCACGATCAGGACGTCCCCGGGACCGACAGGGCGGCCCGCGAGGCGATCCACCGGTTCCTCCTTTTCCAGCGCACCGAGCACCACGCCGGCCAATAGGCACGGACTCGGTTGACACCGGCGGCCGCGCGGCCAAGATTGCCGTCAGGCAGACACCATTCATGGAGGTGGTATGACCGGCGATCGACGCAGCTTTCTGGGACGCCTGGCGACGGGTGCGGCGGCAGCGGCCGGCGCCCTCGGCGTGGATGCGAGCCCTCTCGAGGCCGAGGCGCCGGTCCGGCCGGTCAGCGACAAATGGGACCTGTCGTGGGTCGACCGCGTCAACGGCAAGTTCCGCGCGGCGTTCGATTCGCCCAAGCTCGAAGACGGCGGCGAGATCTGGCGCGCTGCCACCTGGCGCAACCAGATCATCGAGGTCTACGGAGTGAAGGACGCCGACGTAAACCCGCTGTTGGTGATCCGGCACTCCGGCATTCCACTGATCATGAACGATGCCTTCTGGGCCCGCCACAATATCGGCAAGAAGCGCAAGGTCAAGGATCTCGTCACCGGGAAAGCCGCCGAGGGCAACCCGATCGGGAACTTCGAAGGGCGGAAGGACATGCCGGCCTCCATGGCGGACGCATCGATCGCCCGGTTCATTCAGCGGGGCGGCATCGTGCTGGCGTGCAACTTCGCCTTCGGGCTCCTGGTGCAGCTGGAGGCCGAGGCGGACAAGGCGCACGAAAAGGAGGCGCGGGAGCGGGCGCTGACCTATCTGTTGCCGGGCGTCATCCTGCAGCCGTCGGGATTCTTCGCGCTGCTCGAGGCGCAACGGGCCGGCTGCCACCTCTTTGCCGCGGGCGAATAGCGCCCCCGTGGACGTCATCCGGGCGTCGATCCCGTTGTTCTTCGCGCTGATCGGGCTCGAGCTGCTGGTGGCAGCGGTCAGGAAGCGCCCCCTCTACCGGCTCGCCGATTCGATCAGCGACCTCTCCTGCGGAATCCTGAGCCAGCTCGCCGGAATCATCATGGTGCTGGGCACCGTCGCCGTATTCGGCTGGGTGTCGGGTCACGCGTCGATTCAGCAGCTGCTTCCACTGCCCCACTGGATCAACCGCTCGCCGATCACCAATGGGGCACTCGACCTGGCGGCGCTGGCCAGCTGGACCGGCGTGTTCCTCCTCGATGATCTCGCTTACTACTGGATGCACCGGTATTCCCACGAAGTGAACCTCCTGTGGGCCGGTCATGTGGTGCATCACTCGAGCGAGGAGTACAACCTCACGGTTGCGCTGCGGCAGAGCAGCTTGCACGGGCTGATGAGCTGGCTCTTCTACATGCCGCTCGCCTTCCTCGGCGTCCCGGCAGTGATGTGGATTATCTGTCACGGGCTCAATCTCATCTACCAGTTCTGGATTCATACCCGCGCGGTGGACCGGCTCGGCCCGCTCGAGCTGGTTCTGAACACCCCCTCGCACCACCGGGTGCACCATGGGGTGAACCCGGAATACCAGGACCGCAACTATGCCGGCGTCCTGATCGTCTGGGACCGGTTGTTCCGCAGCTTTGAGCCGGAGGTTGCGCCGCCGGTGTACGGCATCACCAAGCCGCTCCGGAGCTGGAATCCGGTCCGGGCCAATCTGCACGTCTTCGGGGAGATCTGGGCCGACGCTCGCGCGGCGCGCACCTGGGAAGACCGGTTCCGGTCGGTCTTCGGGCATCCCGGCTGGCGCCCCCCCGAAGTAGGACCGCCGATCGTTCCAATGCCGGTGTCGGAGGAGACTTACCGGAAATTCGAGCCGGCGATCCCCGTCATGCTCCAGCGGTACGCGTTGGTTCAGTTCGTGATCGTGCTGGCCGGCGCCGTGGCCCTGCTCGACGCGGTGCCGCGAATGTCGCTGGCGTCGTCGCTCGCGGGCGCGTTCTACGTGGTGCTCTCGCTCGCCAACATTGCCGGCATGCTCGAGGCCAGAAGCTGGGCCGGCCTCAGCGAAGTGATGCGGCTGGTGGTGCTGGGGGGCGTGGCCGCGGTGCTGGTCGTTTCGGAGGGCGCGCCGCGGTGGCTGCTGGCGGCCGCGGCAGGATTCGCGGCGATGTCGCTGGTCTGGGTGGTCCGGCTCAGGCCGCTGCTGACGAGCGCTGATGCGAGGGCGGTGGTCGCGATGTAGCCCTCCCGTCTTCCCGCCCTCCCGTCCTACTTCGGCACCACGTACAGGGTCGCCTGGGTCCGCCCCACCTGAGTCTGCGCCTTCAGATGCAACAACCCCGTCGCCGCGTCATAGAAGAAACTGTTCCCGCTGCTGGCGTCCACCTCCGCGATGGAAGCTGCGGTGGTGAGCGGCGCGCCATTGTTCGAATCCCGGATCACGTTGAACGGCACGTTCGGATAGGGCGCGATGATCCGGATCCAGTCGCCACCCACGGTGCGGCGCAGGTAGAACTGGGGCCGGTCGGGCGTGACGCCGGTGTACTGCACCCGATAGGTCCGTGAGGTCACCACCGACGACGACACCGTCTGCGGCTGACCGGGAACGCCGACATAGGTGGCCTGAGCCGCGTCGTCCCGGACGATGCTGAGCGGCGCCACCACCTGCGCCGAGGCGCCGCGCACCTGAAACTGCACGAAAGGGGCCTGGCAGATCCAGGCATTCCACGCGGCGCGGTTGGTGCACCCCGGCGTGATCATCAGCGGGTTGTTCGCGACGACGTACGCGCCTGCGGTTCCCGTGAGGCTTCCATCGCTGTCGAGGATCACGGCCGCCCGGTCGCCGTCGTAGTTGGCGCCCGGATTATCCATGAAGACGTTATTCGAATTGATGAATGTGAGCCCTTTGGCGTAGTTGGCCGGATCCACCGGGAAGCCGTTGGTCCGGTTGAAGCCAAGGGCGCTCATCGTCTGGCCCGGACCGGAAACATAGTCCACGAAGGTCACCCGCTCCGCCCCGACCCGTCCGTCGTAGAACTCATAGCCCCGGACCGGGAATCCAGCCTGGAACCGGGTGCCCCCGGTGTTGGCGCTGGCTCCCACGAACACCGCATCCATCACGAAGGTCTCGTTCGAGGCGAAGGTCGCGCCGATCAGGTTGTCCGCCAGCATTGCGTTGCTGAGCCGCAGCTCCGTGCCCCGGAGCCATACCGCGCGTCCGCGGTGCTTGTAGGCGGTGAAATTCCTGAAGTAGGCCGTCACCGAAGGCGAGCTGGTTCCCGGCACTGTCCTCGGGAAGTAGTGCACCGTCTCGGTCGTGCCATCCGCCATGGGGCCGTTGTCGACATTGAGGCCGGCGTTGTTGTTCGAATGGGCGACGTTGTCGCTGAATTCCCGCAGCGGCGTTTCCCGCGGCTTGAGGGGCGAGCCGGTGGACAGTCCGGTCGGCGACGCGGGGAGTGCGAACCAGAAGCCGAATCCGCGCGAGCCGGCCGCCACGTTGCGCCGGTAGGTGTTGTCGGGATTGGTGATCCAGTAGGTGGCCGGATTCACATCGGACGGAATCAGCGCCTGTCCCGCCGCGGGCGTGCGGGTCAGCATTCCCAGGTTGTCCTCGAACAGGTTGCCGGTCTCGCCCCCGTCTTCCAGGAAATAGCCGTGGCCGATGTCGTCATAACAGACGTTGCCCTGCACCATCGCGTTGCTGCTCCCGTGCACCGTCACACAGCGGTTGAAGCTCTTCCACACGCTGCTGCCCCGGAAGTACTGGCCGTCGACGGCGCCTTCCATGTGCCAATGCATCGGGTAGCGCGCCAGGACCTTCATTTGCCCCATCCGGGTGAGCTCGATGCCCTCGACGTGCAGGACGCCCCCCTGCGTCGCGAGGACATGACCGCCGAACTGCGACACCA
>JAYUAL010000082.1:0-2388 GCA_043741355.1 Gemmatimonadales bacterium
GGAGCGGCTGCAGCTTTCCCTGCGGCCCGAGGAGGGCGTCAAAATCACCGCGGGGAGCTATGGCGTGGAGGTGGAGTGGATATCGCTGGGCTTCGGCCGGCGCTAGCGCTCGCGCTGGCGCTATCGGCCGCCTGCGCCGGCCCGGCCACCGAGCCGCAGCCGCGGGGTGGGACGGTATCGTATCGTGGTGCCGACGTCTCGGCGCTGGAGCGAGTGGAGCAGGCCGGCGGCGTGTTCCGCGATGGCGGCCGGCCGGGCGACGCCATCGCGATCCTTCGGGCCCACGGCAGCAACATCCTGCGGCTCCGCCTCTTCGTGAACCCGAATCAGGATGAGGTACAGGTCAACGACCTCGAGTACACGGTGCGCATGGCCGGCCGCGCCAGGGCAGTCGGCGCGGCGCTGCTGCTCGACCTCCACTACTCCGACACCTGGGCCGATCCGGGGCAGCAGATCACGCCGGCCGGATGGGCCGCCCTCGATTTCGCCGCGCTGGAGCAGCGGGTCGAGGCCTATACCGGAGACGCCATCACCCGGCTCAGGCAAGCGGGTGCCCTGCCCGATATCGTGCAGGTGGGCAATGAGCTCGACGGCGGCATGCTCTGGCCGCTGGGCCGGGTGGGTGGCGTTTACGACACGCCCGGTCAGTGGGACCGGTTCACCCGGCTGCTCAAGGCCGGCATCCGCGGCCTGCGCGGGGCGCTCGGTCCGGGCGATTCGGTTCGCATCATGTTGCATTATTCGCAGGGCGGCAGCATCGCCGGCACCCAATGGTTCTACGACCGCATGAGCACCTATGGCGTGCCCTACGATCTCATCGGCCTGAGCTACTATCCCTGGTGGCACGGCCCCCTGGCCGACCTGCAGGCCAATCTCACTGCCACGGGTCTCCGCTACGGGCGGGATATCATGGTGGTCGAGACCGCCTACCCCTGGCGGGCCGGTGGCTGGGAAGGCATGGCGACCACCCCCACCGCCATGACCTGGCCGGCTTCGCCGGAGGGACAAGACCGATTCCTGCGGGACCTTCTCGATGCTGTCGCGGCGGTGCCGGACCATCATGGCGCCGGCGTGATCTGGTGGTACCCGGAGGCGATCCAGGTGCCCGGTCTCTTCATCTGGGGCGGGGGCTCGCTGGCGCTCTTTGATGCCGGGGGCAACGTTCTCCCCGCCGCGTCCCGGTTCGCCTTGCGCTGACACGACTCCAGACTCCGGAGAATCACATGCTTCGTTGCGCCCACTTCCTCGTGCCCGGCCTCGCCGCTGGCGCGCTCGCAGTTGCCGCCGCCCCGCTCCGGGGTCAGGCTCGCGTCGCCTCTCCCGATGGGCGCAACCAGGTCACCATCGCGGTCCGCGAGGGGCGGCTGTTCTACAGCCTGGCCCGCAACGGCCGCGACCTGATGCTGCCATCGCTGCTCGGCTTTGAGTTTCGGGGAGCGCCGCCACTGCGGGACGGATTGCGCATAGCGGACACTACCAGGCGCTCACATGACGAGTGGTGGACCCAGCCGTGGGGCGAGGTGGCGCGGGTGCACGACCACCACAACGAGCTGGCCGTCTCGGTGGAGGAGACGGCGACCCCGAACCGGCGGTTCACGGTGCGGGTGCGTGCCTTCGACGATGGGGTCGGCTTCCGGTACGAACTCCCCGAGCAGCCCGGCCTCGGCGGGTTCGAGATCACCGACGAGCTGACCGAATTCTCCCTGGCGGACAACGCGCGCGCCTGGTGGATCCCGTCCAACTGGCCCCGGAAGGACCGCTCCGAAGAGTTGTACTCGTCCGGACCGGTGAGCACGCTGGACAGTGTGCAGACGCCGCTCACCATGGAGAGCCGGGACGGCCGCACCTTCATGGTTATCCACGAGGCGAACCTGGTGGACTACGCCAGGATGTTCCTGCGGGGTCCGCGGATGGAGGGCCGCACCCTTCACGCGGCCCTGGCACCCCTGGCGGACGGGATCAAGGTGCACGGCCGGACTCCGTTCGTGACGCCGTGGCGAACCATCCAGCTGGCCGACCGGGCCACCGACCTGGCGCCATCGCTGCTCGGCCTCAACCTCAATCCGCCGAACGCCCTCGCGAGCGCCGATTGGATCCATCCGATGAAGTACGTGGGTATCTGGTGGGGCATGCACATCAACACGATGACCTGGAGCTCGGGACCGAAACACGGTGCGACCACGGCCAACGCGAAACGCTATATCGATTTTGCGGCGGCGAACGGCTTCGGCGGGGTGCTGGTAGAGGGGTGGAACACCGGCTGGGACGGCGACTGGATCGCAAACCGGGACGCGTTCTCCTTCACGCAGTCCTATCCCGACTACAACCTCGCGGAAGTCGCCGGGTATGCCCGCCAGAAGGGCGTCCGCCTCATCATCCACAACGAGA